>JANWVW010000040.1 GCA_025056095.1 Bacteroidia bacterium | reverse complement strand
GTTTTGCTTGATGCTGCAAAAGGTTGAGTATCTACTTGTAGCCAGCCCCAAGGCGTAGCCTCAAAAGCATCTATCACACGCGTAATGGGAAAATTTTGAGCATCGTTAATTTTCTTTTGGGCAGGTCGGAAAACTTGTAAAAATTCTGCAAATTTTTTCTTGTCGTAATGATATACTGCTAAACCTACCGAATTGAAAAAATATCCTTTTCCCGAACCTATCTTGAAGCAGGTTTGGTTGCGTTCCAATCCCTTTTGGATTTCCTCATAAAATGAGAGTAATTTTGGAATAAGATTACTTGAATTTTTGATTTGCGAAAGCATTTCTATATCTCTTTCGTTAGCATCTTTGCTGAATTGCCTGAGCAAACTGAATAAGTCTGCAGGTGTATATTTTTCGGAGCGGAATTCAGCAGAAAATGTATAATTCTTGCTAATGGCTTCTACGATTTGGGGAATACCTTTGCTTTGCGTTTTAAGGTTGAGCCGAACAACTTGACAAACATTGATGCATTCAACAGGCAAAAATGAACTATCGGAAAAGGCTATTTTATAGGTTTGCATTTGTTCTTGTAACTCTTTTTCAGCTCTTCCTCTATTTCGTTCTAGGTTTTCCACAAAATTACCTAACCACTTGTTACCTTCGGATTTATTTTTGAGCCAATCGTACAGCAGGGCGGTTTTGCAAGCACCTTTCAACGAACTGCCCGGAATATACGGCTGAAAATGCGGATTTTTAAGAATTTCGTTAACAATGATTCTTCTTTCTCCCCTAATGAAAGCAAGATGTTTGCGTAAAGTAATTTCGGAAAGTTCAACTTTTAGGGAATTTCGTAGGTAATCTTTCAAGTCAAAACGACTGCGGTTATTGTCCATGCCTGAGACTACACCCTCCACATATTGGTCTATCAGATTGTCTCTATTGGCGTGGTTTTCAAAGATAGTTTTCAATTTTGCTTTGTCAATGAAAATAATTTGCTTGCCTTCTATGATAAAGTCACTATAAGGTGAAAATTTTTCTCCCGTGGTAACTGAAACAGGGCTAAGGGTTTTGAAATACAATCTGTAATTAGGCATAGTTGTGTAATTTAGCTCCTTTCACAAATTTTCAGAAAACTTGTACTTTTCGGGCAAAGATACGGTCAAGTTGATACCATATCGTAATTTACTTTCTTGGCTGCCATCAGGTTTGATGTCTATGATTTGTCCTTGAATTTCTTGTTTTTGCACAGCTCCTTCCAAAACTCCTTGAACAACTTTGAGTCGGTAATTTTCAGCCAAAAACATGCCTCCTCGCATTTTCAGTTGATAGAGCAGAAGTTGCTCAGTTTCATTTTCTTGGGGGAAAGTCATGGAGATAGCCATTTTTTGAGAGCTTTCCCGCTGAAGAAATTGAGTGTCTTGTTCTTCAACTGAAACATTTTCAACCTTACCTGCTCCTGTGCTACGCTCTCCGCCGATACCTGCTTTCACAAGGTTCTGCCAAACTTTTTCGTAGATTTCTTTATCAGAGGCGGAGAGTACATTTTTTTCTATCAAATACCAATGAACTTGCCAATATTTGTTTCCAAGCAAAAACAAATCAGTTTGGGAGTACAAATTGCCTTCTTCTTCAGTGGTGTGCAAGCGCACTTTGAGGGTATCATCTTTGGCAAAGATTTTAAGGTTGTTGTTGAACATTTCTTCTGTTAGTACAACAAATTTGCCATCAACAATTTGACAACTTTGGCTATTTTTATCTAGCCAATCTTGTGGCAGGAGTTGTTTTTGCCATACTTGCCAAGAAAGAAATTGAATAGATTTCAGTTGTTTATGTTGGCTTTCTCCTGATTCTTCCGTTACTTCGTGCAGATTCAGGCTAACGGGTTTGGGCAAGAAAAAAATTTTCTTTTGGGTTTTGGTGTTTTGCAGGCAATAGAAAGCCGAAGAAAATTGAATTTGTTTTTGAGTAAAAAGTTCTACGAAGTGGAGAATTTTTTCAGGGTAAAGTAAAGAGAGTTGATATAGAAAAGCCCCAAAAAGTACATCAGAATGAATATACGTAGCTGTATCAGTAAGGGTAGTGCTTCTGATTTCTGTAAATTCTCCTAAATGAAATCTGCTATTAGGTCTGCAATGTAAGATACGCACTTGCATTTTAGTTGTATTTTACTTGGCTATGTTGGGGAATTTAGGCAATTAGGTTTTTGTGAATTCTTGAATGATTTTTTTACTTTCTTCATCAAACACTATTTCTACTTTTCCGTAACCTCTTGTACCGCTGCCTCCGAGATAGTCTTGGTTGAGTAGTTCTATGCCTTCTTGCAGTTTTTGGAGAATTTCTTTGGCTTCGTCATTGCTGTATTTATCTAACACAATTTCAAAATCAAACACTGCCCCCGCAGGTACGCGTTCAATGGTACGAGGATGTTGAGCTTTCCCTGTAGTGCGTTCAATAGTGTTTTCGGTTTTGATTTCGGTAAATTCGGTTTCTAATTTTACTTTTCTTGCAGGGAATGCCTCTTGAAATTTCTTTTCATCAAGAAAAGCATCGCGAAAAATTAAGCGAGCAGTTCCTTGTGTTTTAGACTGTTTAGCTTCAATACCTCCAAACATTTTACACAAAATCTCACTATCGTTTTTGATGTCATCAGAGCCTTCTTTTTTTGCCAAAAGGCTTCTGATTTTACCTTTCAGTGAACTTCCTGGAATATATGGAACTCCTGTAGGAGTTTTGATAACAGGCAAATCCAAGCCACCAATATCCATGGAGGCTTTTGCTCCACCGATATGTAAGCCCGTTTTGGTAGTAATGGTACCTTTGAGTATAATTTTGCTTTCTAATTTCATGGCTTATATGGTTTTTAATTAGGCTTTCCGTAAAATTTGTGATAAGCTATAATAGCTTCCATGAATTCTTTGAAGTTGTCTATATCATCTTTGGATTTGACTTCTCTGATGAGGCTATCTATCAAGGCTACGAAGATTCTTCCTTTTTTATTTTTTTCATCTAATCTACCTGCGATGTAAGCCAAATTAGGGCGTAGCAGTTTCAGTTGCATTATATCATTTACTTTTTTGATTTCGTGAAAGATATTACGCAACTGGTGAGTAGTTACTTCTTTGCCGTATTCTTTTACGAAATTTTCTATTCTCTCAAGCAGTTTATCGAGTTCTTTGCTTTCTTTGAAACGCAATATTTCTCCGCGAAAATTATCGAAGAAATTTAAGGCTTCTTTGGCAAGTTCAGCAAAGGACTTGCCATCATTGTTTTGGTTTGATTGCCCTCTATTCCCTTGCTGTGAGGGGTTATGCTTTTTGTTCATAGGATTTTGTATTTTTTAGTTTTTATTTTCTTTGATTTGTGTTTTTGTAAGCAATTCTGCCCAGCGTGCCGCTATTACATAGAGAGTAGGATTATTACTTCCTGACTTCTTGAGAAAATTTTCTAAAAGAGCCTCTTTGTAGTCTTCAAATAATTTTTTCAGATACTTTCGGGCATCTGAATCTTCTTGTACATTTCGCAGGTAGTACATCAATCTATGCACGCGTGGGAAATAGATTTTTCCTGCTTTTTGTTCTGCTAGGCTCGTAAATCCTAATTCCGAAGACTGCAAACGATGAAGCAGATTGCGAGGCAGTTCGTCTTTATTAACAAATTCTCTAAGGTCATGAGCTATTTTCATAGCTTTTGCAAAATCTGTCCAACTTAATACTTCTCCAAAAATACAAATTCCATTTTTGCCATAGTTTTTAGCGATTTTGAGGGCATTTTCGGCTTCTTCTGCCATACGCACCATCGGAAATTTCGACGGAACAATCACCACTCCTGCCGAAAGGGTATTAGAAAGGCTATTTTCACGAGCAAAAGCAGAAAATTTTTCCTGTATAGTCAGAGATTTTTCTAAGATTTTATCCCAAGCCCCTACTAAAAAGCAATCATCTCCCCCTGCAAATACGGGGTAAATGGCATGTTCGTCAATTTCTTTTTGGAGAATGTGATACAATTCTACTTCAAAAAATTCAGTAAGTTTTTGCGAGTTTCGCTGATATTCTTCATATTCCTTGTCTTTGAAAAGAGAGCCTAAGTTATCTACGTCTATCACAAGAGCGGCAAGTTTCTTATCGCCTGTGGCTTTTTGGACAATTTCATCAAACTCCACTACTTTATTTTTTTCGTGCTGAAAAGGGATTTTATTGAGGATTTTATCTTTAAATTGTATTTCTTTTTTCTGCAAGGAAAAAGTGTAGCCTGCTTTACTGAAAGGGTTATCGGCGACTAGTTTTTGTTCTATGCTAAATCCGCCACTTTTAATGAGTTCTTGGGTAAAATCTTCCCATTTTTCAGGAGCATAAGGCTTGAACGAAAAAGGAGACACCTGAAAAGGTTTTTGTAATTTAGCCAAATTTGCTTTTTTAGCTACGGCTTTCATGTCTTGCTTGAAATCGCCAGTGGCTTGCGTGAAGGAAAAAATAGGAAATACGCCTTCTCTGTAAAATTCTCGTTGAAAATCCTCAATCGCTTTTTGGAGGCTATCTTCTGTTTCGGCTTCAAGGTAAGTGTAAAGATTGCCTCCCCCCTTGTAAATTTCTTTTGTGCGGTTTGGAAACTTATCGGATAAATATTTGAAGGCAATTTCGGTGATAGCTATTATGTAGAAAGACCTTGCTTTAAGCTGTCGGGCGGCACCATCGCTAGGAACATCAAAAATAAAATTCTGTATGCCTGAAATATCACACTTGACAATGTACTTGGGCATAAAAATTGAGCTTTGAGCAAAGCTAAAAATATTTCGGAGAAAAACAAAAAAAGAAAAGGAAATTTTGTGAAAAGACGGCTTATCTGTGGCTTATCCTTGGCTTATCTACGGCTAAGAGGTAGCTTATCTTCGGATTTATTTGCTCTTGTTCCAAAGTTTAATTTGCTTTTCAAAGTAGAGAGTTATTTCTTGTAAATTCGCGTGGTATTTGGGTGCTAAATGTACAATCTGTTCATCAGGGATATCTTCGGTATAAATAAGAGCCTTTTGAAAAAGCACTTTCGTGAGATTAGCCATTTCGTTTGAAGCAAGTTTGTAAAGTTCGGGCAGAGAGAATTTTTCTCTGTGTAAAACATACAAATCGTAGTAGTCTCTGAAAGTGGCTCGTAGAAAAAGCGTATTGACTTTCATGATTGCTAAAACCTCTAAATCAGCTACATATAGATTATCCGTAAGGTGAATTCTTTGTTGTAATTTTTGCCAGTTATTAGCGAAAAAAGTGATTTTTACACCATTGATGAAAAAATCTGCTTGGGTAGGCGTAAAGTTCCGCAAACTGATGCTTTCAAAACCAGATAATGCTTGATGCAGGTCTTTCCAAGAAAGTTGAGATTGCCAAGAAAACAAATCAATATCCTCGCTCAAACGATGTCCTAAATGAATTGTCAGAGCTGAGCCTCCTACAAGTGTAAAATTTTTAAGCAAAGGGAGGGAAGCTAATTGCAATAATACTTTTCGGGTTTCAGGTAATAGATTGTCTAATCCGCTCATAACGACTAAACTTTTTTTGCAAGGACTTGATGTAACGTTGGGGATTTTGAATGTTAAAGAAAATGCGAGCTAAATAATAATTGTGAGCTTGTAAGCGAATATCAGGAATAAGTTTTTCCTGCCAAACTTTGCGAACTAGCGTCTTGGGAAAAATCCGAAAAAGAGCCGAAATCTCCTCTACATCACCCCAACGTAAAGCGGTTTCTATCAATACTTCATCAGGCACGATACAACTTGATAAATCATAACTCCAAAAAGCACCTATACTGCAAAGTTTTTCGATAAGTTGTTTTTTGGGTGTTTCCATAAATTTTACAAGATATTGTCGGTATTATTTTTTCTTTGCCAATAATTTCTTTGTCTAACCATTTTTGGTCTCGGCTTTTGAAAATAATCAAACTATCTTCTTCCAAATCCATAATTTTGGAAGCCTTGCTAACAAGTTCCATTAGTTTCACTTCGGTAATTTCTCCTTCAAAGACTGAATTTTGTATCCAGTGCAGGTATTGTCTGCACAATTTGAGCATTTTGCCTACTCGCTCCTCACCACAATCATAGACTAAAATCACGTACATAGGATTGGTAGTTAGTAGTTAGTAGTTAGTATTGAGTATTTTGTACTTTGTACTCTGTACTCTGTACTCTGTACTCACTACTCTGTACTCTGTATTCATTACTCTGTACTCATTACCACCATATCTTGAAAGGTTTGTATTCTTCCATTTCCAAGATATGTTTGATAAGTTTGTAACATTCTAAACGCACTAGATATTTGTAACTTACGTGTTTATTGAGCGACCGATGTTGTATAGTTTCTTTGAGTTTTTCGTCCCAAGCCTTCACGAAAGTTTTTTTACCACTTTCTTTCAAGATACAAAAATTCAAGTTTTTATCAAAATCTTTTTGCTGAATTTGTTTTTTGTTGAGCAAAGCAAAAATCAATCTATCTACCAAAATGGGCTTAAAGATTTCCGCCAAATCCAAAGCCAAAGAATAACGTCTTTCACCTGGCTCGTGCAGAAAGCTAATCGTGGGATTAAGCTGGGTATGATAGATTTGGTCAAGGCAAAGGGTGTAGCAAAGCATATTGCCAAAAGAAATCATAGCATTGATTTCATTGCGAGGAGGCTGTTTAGAACGCCCTTCCATTGAAAAATCGTTGATAATGATTTCAAAAGCATCATAGTACAACTGCCTGATATTGCCCTCCAAAGCCATCATTTGTTTAATGTTGTTACTTTCTTTTAGGTCGGCAAGCCATTGTTCAATTTGCTGAATTTGAGTTTGGCAGTCTTTCCCTCGCTGATTGTAATAGTGTAGGTTTTTGAGAATATTGTGAGTAGCTCCCTCTAAAACTTTGCGAGCCAAAGTCAAACGTTTTTCGGAGATTAAGTAAGTCTGCGTTTGAGCAATTTGCACCTTACCCGAAAGCAAATAATCTTTGGCAACAAAAGAGCCTGTATAATGTTCGTAGTAATCAAAAAAGTGAATGTTAATGTTATGCTTGCCCAAAAAGTTCAGTAAAGCACTATTCACCTCCAAACTACCAAAGGCATAGAGGTTATCTACATCTTCAATAGGCAAATATTTGGGTTGAGCCTCGTTGCCGTTTTCGTCAATGGGAGTAAATTTGAGTGTATTATCTTTTCGGCTCAACTTGCCCGCATTGAATAAATAGTAAGTTTTTTTCATAATTAGGCAAATTTTTTATGGCAAAACCCTTGCAAAATTGAAGCCAAAATTTTACTTTGCCCTAATAAAAAAATTTTTATGCGTTTTCGTTTGATACTTTCGGTGCGAAACAAACAAAACCCTATTTTACCTTTCAACTATCAGTATGAACTTTCCAGTTGGATTTACAAAATCATCAGTAAAGCCGATGAAGAATATGCTCATTTCCTGCACCAAAACGGATACGAGAGCAATAAGAAAAGTTTTAAGTTTTTTTGTTTTTCTAATTTATTCATTCCCCAATACAAGATAATTAAAGACGTAGGCTTTTTACTACAAACTCGTCAGTTGGAATTACAGGTAGGGTTTTATGTAGATAAGGTAGCAGAAAAATTTGTATCGGGACTTTTTCAGTATCAGCGAGGAAGTATCGGCACACGGGAGAGTCAAGTAGATTTTATGGTACAACGCATAGAAACTGCCCCTGTGCGAATACATCAAGAAAGAGTAAAACTCAAAACTCTCTCTCCTTTGGTAGTAGCCCAAAAAAACGAACAAGGTCATAAAGATTATTTACACCCTTTGGATAAGCCCTTTAAGGAATTACTACTGCGTAATTTGATAGAAAAATATAAAGCCGCAGATAAAGAAATACCCTTGCATTGGCAGAATTACCCTTTTGTTTTGGAAGTAGATAAGAAAAATATTCGTAGCAAACTCATTACTATCAAACAAGGCACGCCGCAAGCCACTCATGTACGAGGCTATTTATTTGAGTTCCTTTTGCAAGCCCCTAAGGAACTTTTAGAAATAGGTCTTTCGGCAGGCTTCGGCAATGAAAACGCACAAGGTTTCGGAATGTGTGAGGTGGTGGAGTAAAAATAAAACTGCAATTTTTTATGATAAAAGAAATAGCCAATTTTACCGCAACGCTTGATGAAAAGTTAAAAAATTTGGGCGTAAAGCCTGTTGAAGGAGTACATGTGCTTTTGAGTATTGTTGAAAAAGACAATACCTATCAAATTGACACAGAAAACATCTATTATGAAAGATTTACAGCCAAATTACCTGAAACAGAGTTTTTGGAAAAATGCAAATTCTACAAAGAAAATGCTTGGTGCATAGATACCAACAAATGTTTTGATTTGCCAAGTAAAGCTATTCATTCTTGTTCGCCGTTTTGTGTAGCATTTAAGCGAGAGCATTTTGAAGGAGGTGCCAAATACTTAAAAAATGCCCAAGAACAAAAAAAACAGGTTAATGAAAGAATAGGAGATTATTTTGAAAAAGCATTAGCCTTGCTTGATAGTAAGGAAAGAGGAAAATATCAAGTTTTCAAGAGTTTTTTTGCGACCAAAGAATTTGCCGAAGTTTTACGAAAAATTTTCGCTGAACTTTCTGAAAAAGAAAATACTATCAATGCTGAACTTACACAACTCAAAAATCAGTTAGATACCGCTACCGACAAACTTACTAAAGAAAGCCTCAAACTTAAAATCAAAGATTTAGAGAATGAAAAGGAAAAGTATAAAGCCCTTGATGAAAGTGAATACATTATTTTTTATCTTAACGAACCTTTGGAAAAATATAAATCAGCTCATCAAAAGTATCTTGCTGATAAACTATTCAACACAAACGATTACAACACCTCTCCTGATACCGAAGGGAATATTTATGGTACAAGTAACTTTTTTAACTCCTATAACGTCAAAATGCCATTTCTCAAACATAAAACGGCTACTTTTGAAATTTCAGGTAGGATATCCGATAAAGAAGCCCGCCTTCTCTACGAATTTGAGCAAATCCTCAAACGAAAAATCTTGCCTAATCCGCTGCCTATTTTTATCTACAAAGATGAATTGCAAAAAAAAGTAATAAGTATTTTCAATGAAAGTGGCAACAAAGCAAGTTACCGTGAAATCATAGAAAAGCTATATCAAGAGCATTATGAAGATTTGTCGGATTATTACTTGCTCTCTTACGCTCTAACGAAAGATGGTTTGGTTTTCAGAGACTTTGACTTTGTAACTAAATTTGAATACGAACTGAAAGATAGTGATGGCAAAAATTGGAATATACTTGATTTATTTGGCGTAGGATATGACCCTACTATTGAAAACGTATTTGAGTTTCAAAATCAAATTTTACAAATCATTTTCAACAATAATCTTATCGTTAAAACCAAAGATGGTTCTTGGCTTTACAAATATTTTGATGATATTGACGAAACCTATTGCAAGTCAGCTCGTAACTACTTACTGATTATCAAATATCGGAAAGCCTTTTATGACTTTATCTACAAATCGCAAAGAAAAGCAGTTAGTCGTGAGATTTTTCACGAAATTATGCAAACAAGTATTTTAGAAGATATCCGACTGGATGAATTCAAAAATGGCAATCATAGTGAATATTTTAACATTCGCAAAAAACTCAATATTTGGTTCAGTCTGTATGAAAAATTTGACCTCAACCCTAATTCACATACTCCTATGGCAAGTAAATTGAACGATTACCGAGAATTTGTAGAAAAATTAGCCCAAGACAAAGCTGATTTTTCCCAAGCCAGTTTAGAACATTTTGCCTTTGCCGCAGGTCAAGTGATTTACTACATTTTGCAAAAAAGTAAATCGGCAGATGCAAGTTATCAGCGTTTAGAGCCTTACTTGCAACAAGCTACTTGCGAAGGTCTGAAAAAAGCCATTGCTAACGATTTTGCTCGTTACAAGCACGAAAATTACTCCAACCGATTTGAACGAGTAGCCGCTTTCGTACTCACCTACCAAAGCAATGAAAATATGAAAAAGGTTTTACCTGAATTGCTTGCAGGTGTGTTTAGTAATAATCTGCTTTTTGCAGAAAAATCTGAAAATCAAGCTGTTCAAAATGCCAATATTTAACCTAAAATCTAAAAAATTATGAGCAATCCATTCAAAAATCGTGTATATGGTTGTGTAATTATCAAGGCTATCAACTCTAATTACAATGCAGATTTTTCACATCAGCCTCGCACCTTACCCAATGGAGTAGCGTATGCTACCGATAAAGCATTGAAATACACCGTAAGAAATTACTGGAAAAATGCTCTGGGCGAACAAATATTTTACTTTAAGACACTCAACGAAGAAATGTTGCCTCGTACTTTGGACGAAACATATGAGTTTCTTTTCGGAAAAGATAGACTTGTTGGTGATAAAGATAAAGACAAGTCTAAATTGAGGCTCAATGTACTCAAAGATTTACTTTCTTGTTTAGATGTACGTTTATTTGGAGGAACTTATGCGGGAAAAACCAATATTTCCATACATGGTACTTGTCAGATTACTCACGGAGTAAATCGTTTTACAGAGAACGTAATTTATACAGAACAAATCATGTCTCCTTTTCGCAATCCTGGAGAGTCAAGTACTGAAAGTACCATGACTACTCTCGGTACGCAATCCAAGTTGCAGGAAGGTCATTATGTACATCATTTTTCGGTCAATCCTCGCAATATAGCTTCCGATGCCGAAAGAGTGCAAAATATTGGACTTTCTGCAAGCGATATTGACAAACTCAAAGAAGCTTTGCGAAGAGGGGCTACTTATTACGATTCGGCTTCTAAAATAGGTACCGAAAACGAACTTTTACTTTGGGTGCAACTGAAAGAAGGTTCAAATATTGTTTTACCTTCTTTTGTGGAACTGGTACGCATCAACGAAAACAGAGAAATAGATTTGCAAGAGGTAAGTAATCTGCTTGCCAAAGAGTATATCAAAAACGAAATAGAAACAATAGAGCTATATTATCAGCAAGATGTTACCAAAATAATAAATGCTCCCACAGGGGCAATTCTTGGAGAATTATAGTTGCTTGCCTGTTCCTGATTTCAGGAGCAGGCATAAATTTTCAAAAAAATAAAGAACTATGCAGAAACTAATTTCCATAGATTTTCAAGCAGATTTTGGCTTTTTTCGCAAGCCTGATGTAAATGCCACTATTAACCTTTCCTATAATATGCTCCATAAACCTGCTTTATTGGGCATTCTGGGGGCAATTATTGGTTTGGAAGGCTATAAAGAAGCTCAAAAATTTCCTGAGTACTATCAAAAACTTAAAGATATTGAAATTGGAATAGAGCCGCTCAATCACGAAAAGGGAAATTTTACAAAAACTCTTATCAAATATTCTAACACCATCGGATACGCCAACGCTCGTGAAAATTTTTTAGCAGAAGAAGCTACTCTGATTAAACCTGCTTATAGAGTGTATATTTTACTAAATTTAGAAAACTCCGAAAATGCTAAACTTTACGAATATCTGAAAGAATGCAAGGCTGAATATCTGCCTTATTTCGGCAAAAATGAATTTTATGCTTGGTGGGAAAAAGAAAGTTTTCAAGAGTACGAATTTGAAAAAGCAGAAAACATTTCAGAAAATTTTCAGGTAAAAACACTTATTATAAAGAGCCAGTCCTTACAAAACCAAAAAGCAGAAGTAATTTTTGATATATTCAACTATGAGAGTTACACTGAAAATTACATCTATTTTGAACGCCTACCCACCGAATTTGATGAACAACTTCATCAGTACAAGCTCAGTGATTTTGCTTTCACCACTTTCAACCTAAAACCCGATACAAAGCTATCAAACTTGTATTTTCTCAAGTCAAAGGGCTATTATGTGCAATTACATTAAGACTTTTAGAGAAATTTTACAGCAAAGTCCTAAAACAGAAGATATTCTGATTGAAGCAGAAAACTATTATGCCCATATTAGCGATAGCAAAGCTCCTGAAAAACTTGCAGAGCATAATAGTTTGGTTCAGGAGAAGTTTCTATTTTTATGCGAACAACACGGATTAGATGAAGTCGTTAATAAACTTATTTCAGACCTGCTGGAAAATGAAAAAAATAATGCGAATTTAATCAACTATGTAAAAAGGCTTTTTGTGAATGTAGTAGTTTTCCATGATTATGGCAAAGTAAATGAAAATTTTCAGGTAAAAAAGATGAACAATAGCTATTTCAAGGAAAATAGTCAAAATCCTCTTAAAGACCACCATTCTGCATTGGGAGCATATTTGTACATAGTAAAACATTGTGCTGAAATTGAAAATAGCTTCAAAGAAGCAGTTCAAAAAGCAAGACTCACAGAATATACTCTTGCATTTTCATACGTAATTTTCAAACATCACGCTTCAAAACTAATTTCAAAAGAAGACATTATTAAAAGATTTCTTTTCTCTCCGAAGGAAATTTCTTTTCTGAAAAGTTATCTTGCAAAGTATCAATTTGAAATTAGCGACCATTTAGCTATCAAGCTTTTTGAAAATAACCCCAACATCAAAAAAATAAATGTTGCTTGGGTTTTTGAGAAAGAAACTCGTTGGATAGAAAAATTTAGCTTTTATGCCCTGATGCGTTTAGCTTTTTCGTTACTTACCGCTGCTGATTATTTAGCGAGTTGCCAGTATGCCAATAATCTTACTATCAAAGATTTAGGTGTTCTTGACCGAAGTCGCATTGAGCAGATATACGAATTTGTTACTAAAAGTGATTTTTTAGACAAAAACCAAGAAAAAATCAACTTCAATAAGTATATTTATCAAGACATAGATACAAGAGATATTCCTCCTGCTCCGCAAGAAGCAAGTAAAGAAAATTTGAATATTTTACGGAAAAGAATGGCTATTGAAGTTATCAAAAATGTTAGAGAAAATAGCCTTTGCAATCTTTTTTACATTGAAGCCCCCACAGGAGGCGGTAAAACTAACCTTTCGTTACTAGCAACTCTTGAATTATTAAAAGCTAATAAAAACTTGAATAAAGTTTTTTATGTATTTCCATTCACAACGCTTATTACGCAAACTTACAGAAGCATTTTAGAAAATTTGGGATTAAAAGAAAGCGAAATCATTGAACTGCACTCTAAAGCTCCCTTTCCTGAAAATGAAGCTCACGATGGCAAGTATGGCAAAGAAAAATTAAACTACTTGGATTACTTATTTGCCAACTATCCTTTTGTTTTGCTTTCGCATATTAAGTTTTTTGATATTTTCAAAACTAATGAAAAAGAAAGCAATTATTTATTGCATCGTCTTGCTAATGCAGTGGTAGTCATAGACGAGCTACAATCTTATCCTCCCAGCCATTGGGATAAAATAATTTACTTTATTCGCAACTATGCGGAGTTTTTTAATATCAAGTTTATTTTGATGTCTGCTACTTTGCCCAAATTAGATAGACTCACTACCGCTGCAAGAGAAAGAGAAAATCTGAGTTTTGTGGATTTACTTCCAAACGTTATTGAACGCTATTTTCAAAATCCCAATTTTGCTCAAAGAGTACAATTTAGATTTGATTTGTTGGAGCAAAAAGAAATGACTTTTGAAGAATTGGCAAAGAAAGTATTTGAGAAGAGTATTGAGTTAGCAGCAATAGATTTAGGAAGTAACAAGCCTCAAAATAGTGTATTTAGCATAGTTGAGTTTATCTTTAAGAGAAGTGCTACGCAGTTTTACTATGAAGTAGCTAGATTACAAGAAACAAACCCTTTTTTTGATGAGATATTTGTACTTTCGGGGACAATCTTGGAGCATCGTAGAAGGTTTATCATTGATTTTTTGAAAAATCCTACCAATCGGTACAAAAAAATTTTACTTATTACCACACAAGTTGTAGAGGCAGGGGTGGATATAGATATGGATCTGGGATTTAAGAATATTTCTTTAATAGATAGCGACGAACAACTGGCAGGTAGAATAAATCGGAATGTAGGTAAAAAAGGGTGTGAGTTGTATTTATTCAAAATCAATGAGCCTGCGATACTTTACAGAAATGATAAACGCTATGAAGTTACCAAAAAACTTTCAAAAGAGGAATACACCGATATTTTAGAAAAAAAAGATTTTGATAAATTGTACAAAGTAGTTTTAGAGAAAATTGATGAATGGAATAAAACAGATTTTGCTGTAAATTTTGAAAATTACAAAAATCATGTTTTGTTGTTAAACTTTGAGAAAACCCATAGGGATTTTCAGTTGATTGAGCAGAAAACACTTTCTATTTTCGTACCGATGTCTATTCCAGTGGAGGTGTTTTCGGAAACAGAATTGAATTTCCTAAGAAAAGCAAATATTTTACCTGATGCAGCAGATAAAATAGAAGGTTCAGCGGTGTTTGACTTATACATAGAATTAGTAGAAAACAAAAAGAATGATTTTTTCACTCAAAAAATAGAGTTCAAAATCATGCAAGCTATACTTGCTAAATTTACTTTTTCCATTTTTTATAGTGAACCAATGCTCCGAAAGTTTATACCTTATGCCGATATTGAAAAAACATCTAATCAACAGGGAGAATTAAGTTATGGATTTCTGTATTTGGCAAGATATGCTGAAATTTATGATGAATGTTTTGGGTTACGTGAAAGCGAGTTTGAAAGTAGCGAACACTGCCTTTTATGACTATCACGGGGTCTCATATTAGCATGTATCATGCGTGCAAACGTGAGTTATGGCTCAATTTCCATAATATCAACATGGAACACACTTCCGACCTCGTTTATGAAGGCAAGCTCATTAGCGAGACAGCCTATTCACAAAGAAGTGAAAAATATACCGAACTTGAACTCAAAGCTCAATACAAACACATTCCTCTTGCGGCAAAGATTGATTTTTACGATGCTAAAAACAAAGTAGTGCATGAAGTCAAAAAATCGGATAAATTGGAGCAGGCTCACATTGCTCAGGTACAGTTTTATTTGTACGTTTTAGAAAAAAACGGCTTACAAGGAGTTTCAGCAATTTTGGAATATCCGAAACTACGTCAAACTCTTCCCATTCCTGCTCTTAGTGAAGAAGTCAGAAGTGAAATAGAAACTTGGATACAAGAAATTGAGCAAGTCCTTCATCAAAAACCTGCTCCTGTGGCAGTCAAGAAAACTTATTGCAAGACTTGTTCTTTCTATGATTTTTGCTTTGTAAATGAGTAGCCAAGTAACTTAAATGAGAACATTTTATACTCAAAAAAATTTGGTTTTGTACCACTCTTTTGGCGTTTCGGCTTTGTTGCTGAGCTTTGCCGAAGCACGCTCAACGACCAAAAGAGTGGTTTTGATATACTCTCCTCAAAACCACTTTACATTCAGTATTTCAGTCCCCTGACAAAATTTTAATGGTAGATATAAGATAATGTTTTGCGAAAGATGAATTTTGTATTATGAAGAGAATTGCTTATCTTATTGTTTCATCAAAAACAGTAAGCATATGAGAGCAAAATTCACTTTTTTAAGCGATTCTCAATGGCAATATATAGAAAAAATCATTGGTAAGCGTAGAAAATCTAAGCACTCTTTGCGAGATATTGTTGAAGCAATATTATATTTGAACTATACGGGCGTGCAGTGGCGAAATTTGACCTACCGAGATATCGCTTGGCAAACGGTTTACTACCATTTTAGACAATTCAAAAGACGAGGGATTTGGGAACAAATCTTGGATAGTCTGGTGGTAGAGATACGCATAAAGCAAGGTAAGGAAGCAAGTCCAAGTTTATTAGCTATTGATAGTCAGCGTGTAAAATCTGTTCAGTTTGTAAGTCAAGAAGTAGGGGTAGATGGTAACAAAAAAATTAAGGGACGGAAACGGATATTTATAGTAGATAAGTTGGGGCTACCTTTTGCTATCAAGGTGGTGGCGGCAAATATCTCTGATAGTCAAGCGGGTATAGCAGCTCTTGAGCAGTTATCAGGCAAAGTACCAAGATTGCAAAAGATAGCTGCTGATAGTGGCTACAAAGGTACTTTCATTACACACGTTGAACAAGTGTATGGTTGGGAGGTGGAAATTGCAGCAAAACCAGCGGGGCAAAAGGGATTTATCCCTGAAAAAAACAGGTGGCAAGTGGAAAGAGCTTTTAGCTTCTTAAATTTTCGCAGAAGATTATTCAGAGAAGTAGAAAAAATGGTAGAATCAGCAGAGGCAATGCTACAAATCGCGTTCATATCGTTTATTATCAATTATCTATAATCGCAAAACATTATCTAAAATTCTTGTCTATGGCAGTTATATTTTTAATTCTGTATTTAGGCGCTTTGGTTCTTACTTTGGCTTCATTTTGGAAAATTTTTACTAAAGCTGGGAAGCCAGGGTGGGCGGCAATCATACCATTCTACAACGTTATTGTTCTATTGGAAATTGTAAGAAAACCTATTTGGTGGTTTGTACTTTTTCTCATTCCCCTCGTGAGTTTATTTATTGGTATTATTACTACTCATCAACTATCAAAAAGTTTCGGTAAAGAGGTAGGCTTTACAATCGGGCTTATATTCTTACCTTTTATATTCCTTCCTATTCTTGCCTTTGGAGATGCTCAATACATTTACAACGAAGATATTGCCCAAA
>JANWVW010000039.1 GCA_025056095.1 Bacteroidia bacterium | reverse complement strand
CGCAGCACCGAAGCGTTAGCGTAGCCCGTAGCACGCCGACCTTGTGGGCAAAAGCCCACAAGGGCACGCCCAAAAAAATTAAAAGTTAAAAAATTCTTAACTATCATTCCCCGCATAAAACAAAATTTGAGTACTACTTAAGTACTACACGTGGTTCTACACCAATAGCTTCATAAAACAAGCTTTGTACATACTGCCTTACACTACGCTCAATAAGCTTTTTGTTATCTGCTTTTGGATGTATCCTATTTGTAAGCATTACGAATACAAGCTCATGTTCAGGGTCTGCCCAAAGACAAGTTCCTGTGAATCCTGTGTGTCCGTAGGTTTTAGGAGAGCATCTGTAACTCATCTGCCAAGAGCGGTTAAGAGTATCTCTTTGCAATGGTGGTTTGTTAAAGCCTAATCCCCTGAACGTGCCAGGCTGCGCCGAAGTAAAAAGTAGTACCGTAGCTGTGTCTAATAACCTATGCTTTCCGTAATAGCCATAATTCAAAAGCATTTGTCCAATAGCAGCAAGACTAAAAGCATCGCTAAATAAACCTGCATTTCCACACACGTTGCCACACAAAGCTGCCGTAGGGTCATGTACGTAACCATGAACAAGCTGTTTTCGCCAAAGATCATCCTGTTCCGTAGGTGCAATTTCTTCAAGCTTGAACTTTTTCACGGGAAGGAAACAAATACGTTTTAAGCCCATCTTAGCATAAAATTCTTGCTCTATCCACTCATCGAGAGGTTTTTTGTAAATGTTTTCCAATACCTTCTGCAATAGATACATATTAAAGTCGCTGTATTCATATTCATTTTCCCTGTACAAATTTACTCGGCTAATTTGGTACAAAATTGTATCCCACATATCGTTGCGGAAGTACAAATTTTTTGCTACGGGAATGGTAAAAGCTGTATCTTTTTTGGTACCACTTTTCTTATCTTTTGATGAAGCTTCCCTACAAGTAGTAGAAAAATATTGTTTTAACTTGGGAGCCTCTTTTTGAAAAAACTTAAAAACATAAGCAGGTAAACCTACACCCGCGCCTGAATGATGAGTGAGCAACTTTTGAATAACTGCATTTTTGATTGTACCTTTAGCTGTATCCAAAAAAGGAAGATATTTTTTGAGACTATCTTGCAGTTTAAGCAAACTATCTTGGTAAGCACGCATGCACATTAAAGTGGTTGCACAAATTTTAGTCAAAGATGCTACGTCGTATAAAGTTTGCATTTTAACTTTTTGACTTTCCTCATACGTCAAATGTCCAAAAGCTTTTTGATAAACAATTTTTCCCTTATGCGCTACCATAATCTGACCACCTGGCATAACCTTATCTTTTATCCACTCTTTTAGCACAGAGTCTAAATGTTGATATACTTTGTATTTAGTGAGGTACATTCCCCCTTCTTCAGGCAAGGCTATTCCTAACCTACATGCTTTATACGTGTAAGCTTGATAAGGTGCAGACAATGAAAATTCAAAATTTCCTTGTACAGGATATGCGCCCACTATTGCTTGTGCAACAATATCTTGTGCATCGCTGTCATGCTGTGAGTGGTAAATGACACTATTAGCGTTAGCATAGTAGCTCAAAGAACTATGCAAAGGTCCGAAATGAACTACTACCACATTGTGCGTAAGGCAAAACGTATCTATTATTTTTAATTTTTCAGGACTCAAAGTACCATGTATGCTGATAATTGCGCTTTTCTTTGCTGTGCTTAATTTTGATTTGAGCTGTTTTTCAGTTGTCTTAGGGGAGACATACTTAAATTCTAAGCTATCTACAAACTGCTCTAAGGTTGCTTGAAAGGGTGTATAGCTATCTGTATTGAGACTTATGCAAGTCCAATCGGAAAAATTAAAGTCTGTAGAGAAAGGAAGTAAATTATTGTCATTTTTGAGTAAGCATACACTATGAGCAAGGGTATTTCTATACATAGCCCTGGCGTATATATCTGCAAGAGGCTTTTGAGGTTTTTGTTGTATGAAGTACTTAGCTATCAAAATACGTTTGACCTTTTCGTCAAGACTTTGAATGGATATTTTGCGTAAGATAATCGCTTTTTTAATTTCACGAATGGCTTTTTCTACATCAGGCGGACACACGAGTATATCTACACCATTTTTTAGCAATTGTGCATAGTTTGCAGGTTGAGCAAATTGATCTAATCTGTCTGTAAAAATCAGACCATTGAAACGATAAGCTTTTCGCAGCATTTGCTGCACAAAATAGTAATAAAAATACAAAGGTTGTAGAGAACTGCTATCTGGGTTGCTAATCTGAATAGCATTAACTAAACAATCTTTTAGCTGCTTATGTATTTTGACTTGCTTTTGAATACCTTGACTATCTTGTTTTGATGCATGAAAAGCCGATAAACACAATATAATACGTTGTGATTCGCATTGTCTTTGAAAAATTTTGAGGTGTTGAATTTGCGTGGACTCATTCGGACTAATATATTGAGTTTGGTAAGTAGATTCAGACAATCTCAAAGGGACTAATAGAGTGTTAAATTCTTTTTGTTTCATTTGATAAAGCAGTGCATCTACTTGCTGCTCTACAACCTTTGGATTTTTGATTGTGCCCAAGGTAGAAAGATAAGGAATGTATTTTTGATTCTGCGGATAATGAATAACGCTAAAATAAGGTACCATACAGCTATCTTTAATAACACTATCAGAAAAAGAGGAGTACAAATATCCTCCTACATTTTTCATTTTTTGAGTATAAGGTAAAATAAAAAGCTGCTTTATTTTGTCATTTAGAGAAAGTCTTTTGAGAATAGAATCAGCGTAGTGTTCAGCGCTAGAGAAGTTAAAGAGTTCAGTAGGTTTTTTGCTCTCAATGGTAGTTTTACTGCTATGTCGCGTACGATGAATTAAAAAAGCCGATAATAAAATGAAAGATACTGCCAAACTTACTCCCAAAAAGAATTTTTTCAAGCGTGTATCAGCAGGTAAATAATACATTTTTGTTGTATAAAAAGTGCTTTCAAAATACGTACCTAAATTGTAAAGGCTGCCCTGTTTATAATTTTGCATCAAAATTTGAACTTACTAAGTTTAGCATGGATTGATTAAGTTGTATGTCATTTTTTAGACCGCAAACACAAGTAACCTATCGGCATATACTATCTATTGCTTTACCTATCATTATCGGACATTTAGCAGTTAGCTTATTATTCATTACAGATACAATATTTTTAAGCCGATTAAGTGAGTTAGCATTAGAAGCCGCAGGCATGGGTGGTTTAATTTATTTCATGCTTCTGTATCCATTTTCAGCCGTAGGGATAGGAACACAAATTCTTATTTCAAGACGCTTAGGGGAAAAAAATTACCAAGAAATACCTGTGATATTCAAAACTGCATTAGTTCTGCTTGTTTTGATAGGGATACTCATGACCTTCATTATTTTATTTTTTAGTGAATATGGCTTACAATACTGCTTTCAATCGCATGCGGTTGTCAAAGGAATTCAAGAATTTTTAGCCTATCGTGTGTATGGATTTACATTTGCAATCTTAGCAGGATTATACAGGGGCTTATTTACTGCTATTGAACGCACTTCTATCATAATGGTTTCTACAATGTTTTCAGTATTGCTTAATGTAGCCCTTAACTATGTTTTAATTTTTGGACAATTTGGAATTTCAGCAATGGGCATTGCAGGTGCAGCTGCAGCATCCTCCATTGCCGATTTTATCGGGTTCATGATACTTGTATCGTATCTGCCTTTTTGTAAAAACATTAAAGCTATACGAATTTACTCGGGAAAGCTTTTAGATATTACACAAGTGCGTAAGATTTTGACACTTTCGGCACCTATCATGGTTAAGTTTTTTGTTGGTATTGTATCGTTTGCTGTGGCATTTGCTTTTGTAGAAAAAATTAGTGAAAGAGAGTTAGCCATAGCCCAGGTGATACGCTCTGTGTATGTAGTTTTTATGGTACCAATTTGGGGATTGAATGCAGCAGTTAATACGCTTGTAAGTAATGTAATTGGTCAAGGTAAAGGGCAGGAAGCTAAGCAAATTATGCACAAAGTCCTGCATTTGAGTATAGGTATTACTATGGTTACTTTGGTTGGGCATATTTTCTTTCCTGAAAAACTGTTGTCTGTCTTTGTGCAAGACAATTCAAGTTTAATACAAGCTTCTTTACATTCTCTTCAAATTATGATTTTTGTACAGTTAAGTTTTGCAATAGCTTACATTTATACAGGTGCGTTAGAAGGTGCAGGAGATGTTAAGTTTATCATGATAATGGAGATTGTGCTGTGTATAGTTTATATTTTGCTTGCATACGGATTAGTATTTTATGCGCATTTGGGAGCAGTTACTGTGTGGATTGCTGAACTGTGCTACTGGATATGGATTTGGATATGCGCAGAATGGCGTATGAAAAATACTAAATGGATAAACGCACGTCTATAAATGCAGTAAAACAGAGTTTTTTATCCGCAATGGACTTTTGTTTATTTTTGCTTGATGAAAAAAGCCCTTTTGATCATATTGGATGGCTGGGGCATAACAGAAGATCCAAAGGTGAGCGCTATTGCCAAAGCCGATACACGCTACATAGATTATTTATGGGAAAACTACCCACATACTACTTTATTAGCATCAGGGGAAGCTGTGGGGTTACCTGATGGACAAATGGGTAATTCTGAAGTAGGGCATACTTGTATCGGTGCAGGAAGGGTAATTTATCAAGACTTATTACGGCTAAATATTGCAGTTAGGAATAAAGAATTTGAAAAAAATGCAGTTTTTCAGGAGTTAGTAGAATATACAAAAACGAACAAAAAAACTTTGCATTTATTAGGCTTAGTTTCTGATGGGGGGGTTCATAGTCATATAGAGCATGCCAAAGATTTAATCCGGGCAGCATCCGAATTGGGGGCGTATAAAATTGCCTTGCATGCTTTTACTGATGGGCGAGATTGTGATCCCCAAAGTGGATTAGGGTTTATTGAGCAAATGTTAGAATATATTGCCCAATATCCCAATACTGTTTTAGCTACTGTCGTAGGGCGATACTATGCTATGGATAGAGATAAGCGCTGGGAACGTATCCAGTTAGCTTATAATGCTATTACAAAAGGAATAGGCAAAAAAACACAGAATTTATTCAAAGCCATAAAAGAGTCGTATGAAAATGGCATCACAGATGAATTTATTCAACCTATCATACATGTAGATAAGCATCAACAGCCCTTAGCTACTATTGAACCTAACGATGCTGTTTTGTTTTTCAACTTTCGTTCTGATAGAGGAAGGGAACTTACCGAAGCACTCTCTCAACGAGATTTTGAAAACTACAATATGCAAAAACTTCCTTTGAAATATGTTACTCTTACGGAAT
Organism: Bacteroidia bacterium; assembly: GCA_025056095.1. Classification (NCBI taxonomy): domain Bacteria; kingdom Pseudomonadati; phylum Bacteroidota; class Bacteroidia; species Bacteroidia bacterium. Next base: position 11,203 of record JANWVW010000039.1, on the reverse strand, counting down.
ATGATCCCACATTTGAGAATGTAAAAGTTATGTTTGAAAAGCAAGATATCTCTATGACTTTGGGCGAAGTTATTGCCAAGCACGGTAAAACACAACTACGTATTGCCGAAACAGAAAAATATCCGCATGTTACTTTCTTTTTGAACGGAGGGCAGGAATTGCCCTTTGAGAACGAACACAGAGAGTTAGTACCCTCTCCCAAAGTAGCTACGTATGACCTATTGCCCCAAATGAGTGCTTATGGTGTAACGAATGTAGCCCTACATCAAATTGCTATTAAGCAGCCTGATTTTGTATGTGTTAATTTTGCTAATCCTGACATGGTAGGGCATACGGGTGATATGCAAGCAGTTATTCAAGCTTGTACTACGGTCAGCCATTGTGTAGAGCAGATTACCAACTTGGCCATAAAGTATAATTACGCTGTTTTAATTATTGCAGATCATGGCAATGCCGATTATATGATAAATCCTGATGGTTCGCCAAATACTGCTCACAGCCTTGCCCCTGTGCCTTGCATCTATGTAGATGAATCAAACAAAAATGTAAAACTTAGAGCAGGGGGAACTTTGCAAGATGTAGCCCCTACAATTTTGGACATTATGAGTATTCCTAAACCTGTACAAATGACAGGAAACAGCTTGATTTTACGAGAATAGGGTAGTTTGATATCTTTATGTAGATTTAAGCACCGTATTTTTATCTTGGATGATAAGCTGCCCGCAAGCTGCGTTAATATCCTTGCCCCTACTTCTGCGTATGCTGGTTGGAATGTTATGTTGTAGAAGGTACTGTTCAAAAATTTTAATTTTTTCAGGGCTGCTTCCTTTGAATGTACCTGTTTCGTTGTATTCTATCAAATTTACTTTGCAGGGAATTTTTCGGCACCACTTGACAAGTTCCTTTGCGTCTTCTAACGTATCATTGAAATCTTTAAGCATCACATATTCAAAAGTAACGTATTGTTTCATTTTAGAGTAGTAGTATTGTAGGGCTTGTTGCAGAGTGCTAAGATTGTTATGAGTGTTTATAGACATAATTTTGCTTCTTTTTTCATCTGAAGGGGCGTGTAACGAAAGTGCAAGTTTAGCTTTTATGCCATCATCTGCTAAGTGTTTAATACCTTTGGCGATGCCTGCTGTGGAGATAGTAATTCTTTTAGATCCTATGCCCATTTCTTGCGAGTTTGTCAAATGGTGGTAAGCTTGAACAACGTTGCTATAATTGAGTAAAGGTTCGCCCATGCCCATAAAAACAATGTTAGTTACAGGTCTTTGGTATATTTCCAAAGCCTTTTTTTGAATATGAACTACTTGGTCTACTATTTCTGCACTTTCTAAATTTCGCAGCATTTTCATTCTACCTGTGGCGCAGAAGTGGCAATCTAAGCTGCACCCCACTTGTGAGGAGATGCATGCAGTCATGCGGTTAGGTGTAGGAATGAGCACGCCTTCTATTTTTTTTCCGTCAAATAGTTCAAAAACGAACTTTACTGTGCCATCTTGGGCTACTACACTTTGAGCAATGTGTGTGAGGTTAAAGTAAAAGTGTTGTTGTAAAGTTTCGCGTAATTTTTTGCTAAGGTTAGTCATTTCCGCAAAGCTGCGGACTTGTTTCTGCCAAATCCATTGATAAATTTGTTTAGCCCTGTACGGTGGTTCATTTTGCGCTTCAACGAAGGAGGTCAGCTCGGATAAGCTGACTTTTCGAATATCTTGCATAAGACTTAGTCGTTATTTACGGTAGGTTTAGCCCCATCATTGTATTTAGAGGGGCATTTCATCATAATTTTAGAGGCTTCAAAGTTTTCTCCGTTCCAAGTTCCGACAACCACAACTTTTTGAGATTCTTCAAAGCCCACAGGTTTGCTGTCCTTATAGACTACTTTTGCTACTTCGCCTTTTTCATCTTTGAGGTAAAAAGTAAATAAGTTAGGATTTTTTACAGGATTGTATTCAGCTTTGTCGCGCATGACCCATTCGCCTGCGATATGGACTTCTTTTTTCTTCTGCTTAGCTGTGGCAAAGTCTGCATATTCGCTGCTGTTTGAGGTCATGCTGTATAGCATAAAACCAAACGAAGCTATGACCACTAAAACGATAATAAAAGCCCATTTTTTATTCATAGTTCATGCTCCTTTTCTATGCGCTTAATTTTTTGCTCTAATCGTATAAGATAAACAATTATCCCTGCAAAAATTATCAATATAACGCCGACGACTACATATATTTTTCCTGCTTGGTAAAAGCCTTTGGCTTCTTCGGGGATATTAGCTTGTAAAAGCAGGAAAAGCAATTTTTTCATAATTCAATGGCAAATTTAAGAATATTATGCCAAAGCACAAAAGTGAGTTGCAGATATTTGGTCTAAAAGATGATTTGATTTTTATTTTTTTGGGCGTGCCCCTTGCTGACGCAAGGGTCGGGGCATTCCGCACGTAGCCCGTAGCACGCCGACCTTGTGGGCATGAGCGAAGCGAAACGCCCACAAGGACACGCCCAAAAAATTAAAATAAAACTTAACCTTCTTGCAAAAAATAGACTTAACAAAAGCAATGTCAAAACTGTACTGCGTGCATTAAGTCCGTAATAGGATTGCCAATACAACCGTTTGGCTGTTCTATTCGCAACAAAGCAGCTACCGTAGATGCAATATCTGTAATCTGTACTCTTGCATAAGTTTTGCCCCTCGGAATTTTCCATCCATACCATAACAAAGGTACATGCGTATCATAGCTATATTGAGATCCATGCGTAGCCGTTAACTCTAATTCATCATCAAACCAATTCGGTTGGTACAGTACCACCACATTTCCCGAACGAATAGGATGAAAACCTAATTGCACTTTATGAAAAGGTTCCTGAATAAAGCTTTTGGTTATCAAATCTGTGCGAGAAATGGCGTGCGATACACCTTCTAAATTGAGTACAATTTCCACAGTCTGGGCTTCTATTTGAGATACATCTAAGTTTTTACTTTGTATTAGTGGCTCATTCAGATAAACTTGCTGATTCATATACTTTAAGACCCATTTGCCTTCGCCATATTTTTGAGAGAGTTTTTTATTTACTTGTTCTACAAGGTTTTGAGTGTTGAAAAGTCGTGCAGGTATCTTATATTGCTGCAAATAATCAGGATTATACACTGCGCCGTGGTCAGCAGTGAGAAAAACAAGATACTGATTTTTGCCTACTTGTCTATCCAAAACATCGAGCAGTTCAGCAAGTTGTTTATCTAAGCGAAGGTAAGTGTCTTCTGCTTCTACTGAATTAGGTCCAAAGTAATGCCCTACATAATCTGTGGAAGAGAAGCTAATAGTTAGCATATCTGTAAATTCGCCCTTGCCTAGTTTTTCATTTTCTATGGCAGCAATGGCAAATAGTTTAGTAAGTTCATTTCCTGCGGGGGCATGTAAAATGGGCTTGTAATCTTTGCAATCATTACTAATAGCAAAATTATGCGGAAAAGTATTTTTATTCTCACACTTGACGCCTATTTCGTACTCACCCGCATCTTTGGCACTCATGATATACGTTTCAATTGGATAAAGAGTGTTCCAAGGTTCTTTTATCATTTTATCGGGAAGTTTTTGATTGTTAAATTCCTTGACCCAAGTAGGTAGTTCTTTCATGTAGTAGCTAGAAGTTATCCAATTTCCTGTGCTGCTATCAAACCAATAAGCAGCATCAGCTGTATGCCCTATGGATAATATAGCACCTCTATCTTTGAGTGATATGCCTATTGTTTTACTTTTGTGCTCATTAGAAAGTTTAATTTGGTCTGCAATAGTAGTACATAACATGTTTCGAGGTGATTGTTTACCTGCTGTTCCAACAGTATGACCAATACCTTGTACAGTAGTATCTTGCGTGCAATATACCTTTTGCTTGGTACTTTTTTGATACCATTCATTTGCTACAATCCCACTGTACAAAGGCGGAGCCCCTGTGAAAATAGCTGCATGCCCAGGTGCAGTGTAAGTAGGCACATAGTTGTAGTGTGTGTTTTCACAAGAATATCCTTGCGTAATTAAGCGTTTGAAACCTCCATCGCTTTGGTAACGGTTCCAGTATCGGTATAAAAAGTCATACCGCATTTGGTCAATAACAATTCCGACTACTAGCTTAGGGCGTTCTAAACCTTTGTAACTCTGTGCTAAGGGAGAAAAAGTAATCCCAAAACAAAATGCTACGCAGTAGAATAGTTTTTTCATTCCTTGCAAAAGTAGAACATTTTTTGAATTTAGGTATTTTATTTTGCTTTGAATTGAAGTAGGCTAATTAAAGAATGAAAGTTTTGATAAAAGCTTGCAGTTGAGCTTTTAGGGTAAAAACAGAAATTAAAGGTAGTACCCATTTTTTTCTATAATTTCTAACACAGCATCATGCACTAAGTACTTTATGCTTTTTCTTTCCCTTACACGCTGACGGATATAGGTTGAAGAAATATTCATATTTGGGGCATCTACTAAATGGACATTCGGGTGATCATGAAAAAGTGTTTTTTCGCAGTAAGGACGTGGAAAAACTAACAATTGATAACCGTTTAATATATCTTGATATCGTTTCCAGCGTTCAAAACCTTGTAGATTATCTTCACCCATGATTAAATAAAACTCATACGTAGGATATTTTTTTTGTAGAAATTCCAAAGTGTCTATAGTGTAAGAGGGCTTAGGCAAGTGAAATTCTACATCTGATGCGACAAGCTTAGGGTTATCCATAAGGGCGGCTTCTACCATGTCAAAGCGGTCAAATTCATGTAAAAGTTGATGGCTAGACTTAAAAGGATTTTGCGGACTAATCACATACCATACTTGATGCAAAGAAGCGTTAGTACAAATGGTTTCTCCAATAATTTGATGTCCAACATGAATAGGATTGAATGAACCGAAATATAGACCTATTTTCTTCTTTTCGCTCATAGGTTAGAAATGGTAATTCAAAGTGGAATTAAGTGTTCTTATAGAGTTGTATCATCAGGCAAAATTTCTATGTTAGACACCAAAACTTTTTTTTCTATCATTTTTGCGGTTTTAGTCGCAGCTAGTCCTCCTAAGGCAGTTTCTTTATATTTGCTTTCCATGCTTGCACCTACTTCGCCCATTGCTTCAACTACTTCATCCACAGGTATGACAGTTTTTAATCCTGCTAACGCCATTTGTGCTGCGCTGAAAGCAATTGCTGCAGCTGAAGCATTTCTTACTACGCAAGGAACCTCAACTAAACCTGCTACGGGATCGCATATTAAGCCTAACATGCATTGTATTGTAATGGCTACTGCATCAAAAATTTGGGATAAATCTCCGCCTAAACAATAGACTACCGCACCCGAAGCCATAGCAGCTGCTGTACCTGTTTCTGCTTGGCATCCGCCTACCGCGCCTGCAATACTGGCTTTACGTTCTATAATTAAACCAATACCTGCGCTAACAAGCATAGCTTGATATATTTTTTCGTTAGGAATATGATGGATATTTTGAAGTGTAGTAAGTACTCCAGGCATAATTCCTGATGCGCCTGCCGTAGGTGCAGCTACAATCCTACCCATACACGAATTGACCTCCTTAGCCGCTAGGGCGTTGTATATCAACTGTTGAAAGTTCTCCCCTAAAACAGAAATAGGTGCATTTTTTACCTTTTTAGCCCCATTATCTATCATACCTGAGCGAGAGCGCATATCTTGGCTAAGTCCTGTTTGTACTGCTTCACGCATTACTTGAAAAGCACGCGCTAAACCATTCCATATCTCCTCTTCTGTGCGATTCTTTTGTTTCATTTCATATTCTATTACGGCTAGATGAGGTAAAATATTCCTTTCTTGGCAATATCTTGCCCACTCCTCAAAACTATCAAACAGAATGTCCATATTTCAAAGATAACATAATTTTCTCAAACTTTGTCCTAACTTCGTAATAAAATTCTTTCCATTTTGCTTGAATGAGAATGTAAATTTATCTGTACCTTTGTGCCATGATTAGTACTTCGGGAGTTACACTTAGGTATGGCAAGCGCACATTATTTGAAGACGTTACGTTAAAGTTTTTACCAGGTAACTGCTATGGCTTAATAGGTGCAAATGGCGCTGGAAAATCTACCTTCTTAAAAATTTTATCTGGTGAAATAGAACCTCAACAAGGTAAGGTAGAAATAGATAAAAATGCAAGAATGTCTGTGCTTAAACAAAACCATTATGAGTACGATGACAAGCTAGTATTAGAAACCGTAATTATGGGCAATAAGCGCCTGTATCAAGTAATGAAAGAAAGAGAAGCTATTTATAGTAAGCCAAATTTTAGTGAAGAGGATGGTATTCGTGCCTCTGAATTAGAAGCTGAATTTGCAGAAATGAACGGCTGGCAAGCAGAAGCAGAAGCAGCAGAGCTACTCAATAGCTTGGGCATACCAGTAGAATTACATCAAAAATATCTAAAAGAGCTCAATGAAAATCAAAAGGTAAGAGTATTATTAGCACAGGCACTTTTTGGCAACCCTGATATCCTGTTAATGGATGAACCTACAAACGGATTAGACATAGAAACGATAGCTTGGTTAGAAAACTTTTTAGCAGATTTTAAGAATTTAGCTATTGTCGTTTCCCATGATAGGCATTTTTTAGATGCAGTTTGCACTCACATTGCTGATATTGACTTTGGTAAAATACAGCTTTACACAGGAAATTATTCGTTTTGGTATCAAGCTAGCCAATTAGCTTTGAAGCAAAAACAAGAACAAAATAAGAAAGCAGAGGAGAAAAAGAAAGAGTTAGAAGAGTTTATTGCTCGTTTTAGTGCTAATGCGGCAAAATCTCGCCAAGCTACAGCTCGCAAAAAAATGATTGAAAAACTCAATATTGAAGAAATAAAACCTTCAAACCGTAGATACCCTTACATAGCTTTCAAGCCTGAACGTGAATTGGGCGATCAAGTTTTGGAAATAGAAAACCTTAGCGCAGCCCATTCAGAAGGATACTACTTCAAAGATGTTACCTTAAAATTGACCCGAAAAGACAAAGTAGCAGTGCTTAGTAAAGATAGTTTAGCAATTACTACCTTCTTTAACATTTTAGCAGGTGAACAAAAACCAACTTCGGGAACATACAAATGGGGAATAACCACAAATGTAGGATATTTTCCCAAAGAAAATAGCCAATACTTTTCTAATCCTGAACTCAATCTTGTTGAGTGGTTACGTCAATATTCTACGGAAAAAGATGAAACCTTTATTCGTAGTTTTTTAGGAAGAATGCTCTTTTCAGGTGAAGAAAGTTTGAAAAAATGCACCGTATTATCAGGAGGGGAAAAAGTTCGATGTATGCTTGCTAAATTGATGCTACAAAATCCGAATGTGATTATTTTGGATGACCCTACTAATCACTTGGACATGGAATCTATCATTTCTCTAAATAATGGCTTGAAAGATTTCGAAGGTGTATTGCTCATTAGCTCACATGACCATGAATTGTTACAAACTGTTTGCAACAGAGTAATTGAACTCACCCCTAATGGCTTTTTAGATAAACTTATGACCTTAGATGAGTATTTAGAAAGCGAAACCGTCAAAGCACAGAGAAATGCTTTGTATAGTGGAGTAGTAGCAGAATAATTTTGAAACAAACAAGCTTTTTTCATATTTTTGGAATATGAAGTTTTTACTTTGGATATATGGACTTGTAGTGATATTTCTTTGTTTTTCTACTTTTTCAGTACAAGGGGCTGCGGTACCTGCGCAAAATCAAACTGTAGTTAATAAAACCTTAAAAATAGAACAGAAACACAAAAAAGATGGCTGGAAAGAACGTATGCGGCAAAGAATATACAAACTGATTAAGGTACATGACACGTTTTTGATAGGCTTTTTAATTTGTTTGTTCTTATTGGCTTTAGCTTTTATGCTGGGGGTATATTGGGTAAAAAATCCTGAATTTCTCAATGCGCTTAATTACGTAAGTTTAGGTTTAGTAGTAATTACGGCTATTTTCGCAATCCTTTGGTTAATGACTGTCAATATGCGTAAGCATCCGTAGCTAAAAAATCAAAAAGCGGTGAGAAATAAGATTTCACCGCTTTGTTTGTTGTTTTGCTAAGTTTTTTACAGCTTAGGTAAATTGCCAGGGGCAATTAAGGGTGAAGTAGCTGCGGGTTGCTCTACCACCCCCTTAATAAAAATCACTTTTGAAGGCGTTTTAGCATCGGAAGTAATAGTTATAGCTTTATGGAATGAACCTAGGCGAGAAGCATCGTATTCTACTAAAATACTGCCCTTTTTACCAGGAGGAATAGGTTCAGATGACCAACGAGGAGTTGTACAACCACAAGATGCTGTTACTTGGGATATTTTTACAGGCTTTTTACCTGTATTGGTAAAGAAAAATTCATGTGAAATTTTGTTGTTAGGCGCAGTTTTTTGCGTTATTGTACCAAAATCGTATGTTTCTTCTTCAAAAGACAATTCGCCCGCATCTTCTGAAGGAGGCGCAACACTTGTAATAGTGCTAGTGTTATTTTGGGCATAAATAGAGAACATGCCCACACTGCAAAGCATGATGATAAAAATTAACCACTTTTTCATAGCTTACCTTATTGCTCTTTTTTATCCTTGCAAGATACAACTTTTTTTTGATTTTCGTTACATATAAAATGCAAATGTTTGATTATCAACTAAAAAAAATTAGAACGTAATTTTACCCGAAGCAATATTCTCCAGCCCACTAACTACCTTATCCTTATACAGAGTGATTACTTTCTGCTTATGATATTGAGTGAAACGAACTTTGCCTTTTGAATACTCATACGTAGCTTCTAAAAAGGCATTTGGACTAATATCATACCTTTTGTGCCACAATTCGGTCTGTATGGAGGGACTATAAGGATAAACTTCTGCTTTGTTCAATCCATGGTAAGCTAAATATGCTCCTGACACGTAATATAGCCCTACAGTGTTTTTCAGTGCCTTTTGAGGAACAAAAGCTACAGCCTTTCGATACGGAGAAACGTACATCAAAGCAGTATTTTTGCCTATTTTGAAGGTAACCCAATGAGCTTGGTAGTGTTTGTAATGTCTATATGCCTCGGTACAGCAGAAAGCTAACACGCTTATGCAACCTATCCACCAAAAAATTTTTTTGCGATGCAGAAAATATACACTCATGGCACTAACGGTTATCATTAAAAATACAGCGCCCCAAAAAGTTACAGGTAGAGGAGAGATAGTAGAATACGGTAACTTGGCTAAAAAGTCTATAATTTCGTTCATACTGTATAGTAGGTAAAATAAAATTTGTGTTACCCAAGCACCTACAAAAGGAATCCAATGTACAAATAGCAAGATAATCCCTAAAAATAAAGCCAAAGTAGATATAGGTACGATAATTAAGTTTGAAAGTAGAAAGTAGGTTGGAAATTGGTAGAAAAAGTATAAGCTGATGGGCAGAGTAAAAAGTTGGGCTGCTATACAAACGCTTGTCAGTACCCAAATTTGTTTAATCACCCAGAAAGCAAGTCTTTTTAGACCGTAGTTATATTGAGTATAGTCAGGGATAGAGATAGCGTTTTGAATAGCGGGCGCAAGAGCTACTATTCCTATTACTGCTGCGAAAGAAAGTAGCATACCCAGATTAAAGATATCGTTTGGATTGTATAAAAGCATACAGAAAAGCACTACGCACAAAGTATTGTAGATATTTTGGTAGCGTTGTAGGACTTTGCCCCCTAAAACAAAAGAAAACATTATTGCCGCTCTCATGATAGAAGGCGATGCCCCTGACAAAAACGCATAAAATATCACTAATACGCTTGTTAAAACGGCTTTTAACCACAATTTTCGGTTGATATAAGGAATATATTGTAACAAGCTGAATACAGCTAAGTAAATTAAGCCGACATGCATGCCCGAAACGGCTAATATGTGTAAAGACCCTGTAATTATGTAGTCCTGTTGCGTATCAAAGTCAATATCATCTTGGTAGCCTAAGACTAATGCTTTTGCAACTGCTTGTTCTCTTTCAGTAGGTAAATTTTCATATATCTTTAAGAGTTGCTCTTTGATGCCCTGTATAGTTTTGAAAATAGACCAACTAGGATTAGAGATAATTTTAATTTTGTTAGTATCCGCTTCATTTTGTTCGTACAGGTAGATAATACTGTACACGCGCATGTAAAAAAGGTATTTAGCATAATCAAATTGATAAGGCAACTGTGCCGATGGAGTGGATTGCAAACGAACTTGATAAAGTACAACGGTATCCCCATATTTTATTTTGGGATAGTCTATCAGTTTGGTTTTTAGTAAAACTTTACCTGTTACAGGTATCCATTGCTTTTGGTACTGAACATGAGTAGCGTTCAAGTAGAATTGATTAGTGTATGAGCTGCGCCGAATATCACTTTTCCATACACCTTTGAGTGTTATTACTTTCTCATTAAAATGGCTGACATGATTTTTAGGTTTAGTATTGTATAGAAAAGTATGAAGGTATCCCAAGCTCAATAAGCATAGTAAAATGCCTATTCCCGCTAAAACTTCATTATTCAAGGTAATTTTAGCTTGTTTTTTTAAGATGGAAGCGGTAAGGTAAAGTAGTGCTCCAAAAATGGCGATAGCTAAAATTAAATAGCCATTTATTTTGTGATGATAAGCTAAAATACCAAATATAAACGGAATGAGAATTCTTAAAAATGGGACTAAATGCACGTAGGCAAAAATATTGTGTTTGGAATGAACTTCAAAGTTAATGAAAAACAAAATGCCATCATGATATGGCTGTAGTTTAGGTAGATTGAGGTTCTTTGATGGGTTCAATTGTGTTAGGTCTGTCTTTATTTTCAGGCAAAGTATTAAGTATGTAAAGATTAAATAAATTTTATTTTTTGGGCGTGCCCTTGTGGGCAAAGCCCACAAGGTCGGCGTGCTACGGGCTACGCTTTCGCTTCGGTGCTTCGCTTCGCTCCGCACTGGGCTAACGCCCACCCTCCGCATGCCTCACGCAAAAAACAAACCCAACCATCCTACTAAAAGCGTATCTTTACTACATGAACCAAGTACTCTTCCCCTACGGTGTAAGTAACTTCGAACAACTGGTTACCCAAAACTTTGTCTTCGTAGATAAAACAAATTTCATAACTCTACTAGAAAAGCAAAAGTTTGTTTCTTTTTTACGCCCTCGCAGATTTGGTAAAAGCTTGTGGCTCTCTATTTTAGAGTAC
>JANWVW010000038.1 GCA_025056095.1 Bacteroidia bacterium | reverse complement strand
TGGGTAAAACCTTTTTCAAAGTTGAATATCGGAATAAGTTCGGCGTCAATGTAGCCATTTTGTAGTACTTTTTCTAATACTTCTTGGTTCTTTTGCAGATTGACCACTTCAAACATTTGTTTGAGTTTGCCATAGTCAGGGGCAATGTTGGGGTCTAACAATCGTTGAGGGGGCACTTGTTGGTACTTAAAGTTGTCTAAATAGTATAAAACCATATCCGAATTATACAGAGTTTGATGAGAGTGGGGGCAAAAACGGTATCCGTTGTACCATTGTTTCATGTCTTGCAGGGCTTTGTTTTGTAGAGTTTTGTCTTTCGTAGTCAGTTCTACTAATTGTTGTACTTCTTCTTCGGTAAAGCCGAGCATAGTTTCAAATTCAAGGCTGTGGGTAAGGTCAGTTAGAATGTTGAAGCCGCTGGTCAGGGCGTCCAAAGTCAAAGAAGAAACGCCTGTGATAAAAACTCTATCTACAATTCCTTGCCGTGTAGCACTTTTGATAACTTCATAAAACTTGCGGATGTAGCCTTGTTTAGAAACACTTTCTACAAACTCATTCCAACTGCGGTACAAAATATCGTTCGTAAAATGGTCATATTCATCAAAAAGCAAGTAAAGTGGTTTTTCTTGGGCATACAAGTCGAAAAAACGTTTGATTTTTTCCTCTGCGTCAATCGCAGAACGAATGTAATCTTGTGTTTTTTCATCAAAAATGTGATAGCGTACTTGAAAGTTATCTAAACTACTTTGAACGGATAGAGCAAATCCTCTTTTAGCTTTTTCTTTGGTGCTGGTGTCTATGCCGCTGAAATCAAAGATTAGAATACGGTAGGAGTTGTGCAGGGGTGTTGGGTTTTTGCCGATGTAATAGTTTCCGAAGAGTTGGTCAAATTTGTGGGCTTGGTTGGTGTCGTAATAGTACTCTAAAATAGAGAGCCACAAGCTTTTACCAAATCTGCGAGGGCGTAAAAAAGAAACAAACTTTTGCTTTTCTAGTAGAGTTATGAAATTTGTTTTATCTACGAAGACAAAGTTTTGGGTAACCAGTTGTTCGAAGTTACTTACGCCGTAGGGGAAGAGTACTTGATTCATGTAGTAAAGATACGCGTTTTATGAGATGGTGAGTTTTATTTTTTGCGTGAGGCATGCGGAGGGTGGGCGTTAGCCCAGTGCGGAGCGAAGCGTAGCACCGAAGCGATAGCGTAGCCCGTAGCACGCCGACCTTGTGGGCATGAGCGTAGCGAAACGCCCACAAGGGCACGCCCAAAAAATTACTAAAAACAAAAATAAATTTGGTATTAGCTTGAAGTTATTTCATTGCTTACAAAAATTCAAGTAGTATATTTGTGGCATGAGCAAACTTAATAATCTGGTAATTACCTTTCAGATTTTATTTATCTTTCAACTATTTGCACAAAAAGAGTACAAATACGTAAGCTATCCCAATGACCCTCTGCAAACTCGTATTTACAAATTGGAAAACGGTCTGACAGTTTTTTTGAGTAAAAACCCAAAAGAACCTAGAATTTACACTGCTATTGCTGTCAAAGCGGGGAGCAAAAATGACCCTTCAGATGCAACAGGCTTGGCACACTATTTAGAACACATGTTGTTCAAAGGCACGGATAGATTCGGCACAAAAGATTTTAATCAAGAAAAAATTTATCTTGACCAAATATACGCCCTGTACGAAGTATATAACCAAACAAAAGATGAAACTCAAAGAGCAAAAATATATCGCCAAATTGACAGTGTTTCGGGAATAGCTGCACAATATGCTATTGCAAATGAGTACGATAAAATGGTTTCTCAAATTGGTGCAAAAGGTACAAATGCCTTTACCTCATTTGAGCAAACCGTGTATATCAATGATATCCCCAGTAATCAAATAGAAAAATGGCTTAAATTAGAAAGTGAGCGATTCAGAAATCCAATAATGCGGCTCTTTCATACAGAATTAGAAGCAGTCTATGAAGAAAAAAACATTTCATTAGATAATGACAATAATTTAGCCTTTGAAACTTTCTTTGCTGCCTTATTTCCCACCCATCCTTACGGTACGCAAACCACTATAGGCACTGTAGAGCATCTCAAAAATCCTTCTCTCAAAAAAATTGCAGACTATTACAGAACATACTACGTTCCTAATAACATGGCTATCATTTTAGCAGGAGATTTAGATTATGATGCTACAATCACACTGATAGACAAGTACTTTGGAAAGTTTGAAGCTAAGCCTGTACCACCTTTTAATCCCCCCCAAGAAAAACCTATTACCCAGCCCATAGAAAAGACAGTTATAGGTAAAGAGCCCCCCTACGTACTGATAGGTTTTCGAACTTCTTCCTCAAAACAAGATAGGCTTATCAATCAAGCTATAAGCTTGTTACTTTCTAATGAAAAGGTAGGATTGATTACTACAAACTTGCTTCTCCCCCAAAAAATACTTGCAGGGTATGCCTACTATGAAAATATGATAGATTATTCTGTTTTCACTTTGCAAGGAAAAGCTAAAGAGGAGCAAGACTTAAAAACGGTAAAAAACCTACTTTTGGAACAATTGGAGCTAATCAAAAAAGGTAAGTTTGATGAAAAACTTATACCCCAAATCATGAACGACTACAAAAAGTACAAAATTTTACAAAGTGAGAATAATCCCAGTCGTGTGTTTAGTATTTTACCTGCTTTTACCGAAGGTATTCCTTATGAAGAGATTGTCAACTTTGAAAAGGAACTTAGTGCTATAACTAAACGCCAAATTATAGAGTATGCGAAAAAAACTTTCAATCAAAACTATGTAGTAGTGTATAAAGAGCAAGGTACACCTAAACCTGCAGCTAAAGTTCCTAAACCCCCTATTAACAAAGTGGAAACTAACAGGAATGCTCAATCAGAGTTTTTCAAAGAGTTTAGCAGTTTATCTGCACCTGTGTTAGAACCTGTTTTTGTAGATTATCAAAAGGAAATTATCAAAGAGAAGTACCAGGAAATGCCGATATGGTACAAAAAAAATACTACAAATGAGCTGTTCAGGTGTAAGTTTGTTGTACAAATAGGTAGAAAACACAATAAGCATTTAGAATTACTGCCTGAATTTTTTGAGTATCTTAACACTAAAAAGTATAAACAGAAAGAAATAAAAAGGCGATTTTTGGAATATGCTTGTGATGTAGATATTGACGTAACTGATGATGAAACCATTATTCAATGCGTAGGATTAGATAGTTACTTTACAAACTTTATATCCTTTTTTTCAGAAATTATTCGCTCATTCCAACCTAATGAAAAGATTAAAAAGGAAATTGTATCTGATGTGTTAAAACTCCGCCAAGAAGCTAAGTCAGATAAATTTGAGATTTTATACCTTAAAATGGCACACTATGCTAAGTTTGGCAACACTTCACCTGATTTAATATACCTCATTTCTGCCCAAGAACTGCAAAATACGCCTTGCAAAACTTACACAGACTTACTTGCTACTTTATTTGATTATCCTCACAAATTCATTTACTACGGACCTAAGTCAGTAGATGAAGTAAAAAATGTACTAGCGCAATATCACAAGATTCCAACTAAATTCAAAGACATACCTGCACCAAAAGAACCTACCTATCAAAATTACGACAAAAATGTAGTCTATTTTTATCAGTACGATAATATGGTTCAAGCAGAGATACTTATTTTGCAAAAATCGGTAGAGTTTGATCCAGAAGTTAGCAGAAAAGCTATACTATTTAATGAATATTTTGGGGGTGGAATGGGCAGTATTGTTTTTCAGGAGATTAGAGAATCAAGAGCATTAGCTTATGCTACATATTCTCGGTTCACTAACCCTCCTCGTAAGGGGCATCCCTATTTTATTCAATCGTATATAGGTACTCAAGCTGACAAAATTCACGAAGCTATTAAAGCTATGAATGAACTTTTAGATAATCCACCTATTTCAGAAAACTTGTTTAATGTAGCTAAAAATACACTTATTAACACAATTATTTCAGAGCGAATTGTGAACGAAAAAGTATTAGAAACATACCAATCCTTGCAAAGATACGATATAGAGGAAGATGCTCGCATAAAAACATACGAATATGTAAAAGCCTCTAATAGTCAGTCAATTAAAGAGTTCAACCAACAGTATTACAAAGTTCCCAAAGTTTATTTGGTGTTAGGGGATAAGAATCGGATTAACGTTGAAGAACTTAGGCAGTATGGTGAGTTAAAAGTTCTTAGTCCTGAACAAATATTTGGCTACTGAAACTCTGCTGAAAAAATAATTTTTTGCTTGTGTGTTAATAAACTATTTCATAATTTTGTAAAACTATGAAAAAGGTGCTATCAATTCTTGCTCTGTTAGTTAGTTTAAGTGGGTGGATGCATGCCCAAACCGTAGTGTTTAGTGAAAATTTCAATAGCTTAACTCCCCCTAACATTCCCACAGGCTGGGTACAACACAACGTAGATGGCTTAACCCCCGCAAGTGCTGTTTCTAGCTTAATGGGTTCTAATGCATGGGTTTCCACAAATCATTCTTCTCTTGTACCTGCGCCAGGAGATCTAGTGATGATAAGTAACTCTTGGTATAATCCTCCTGGTACAGCTAATGATTGGCTAGTTACACCCAACATTACTATTCCCAACACTGGCACAACAATACTGTCTTGGAAAGCTCGTGCTTATGATCCCAACTACCCTGATGGGTATCTAGTTAAAGTTATCACTAGTGGAACTGATCCTAGCAACTATGTTACCACTACAATTGCTACTATTACTGCCGAAAATACTACATGGACAGAGCGATCTGCAAATCTTAATGCTTGGGCAGGGCAAACCATTAGAATTGCATTTCAAAATAATTCTAATGACATGTACTTACTCGGCTTAAATGATGTAGCTGTAGTACAACCCGCTGCATCAGACGCGCAAATTGTGTCTGTAGATGTTCCTAAATATGTTAGTACAGGTACTTTCGATATTCAAGGTGTATTGAAAAATCTTAGTGTATCTAACTTAACTTCAGCGACCATTTACTATAGTGTAAATAGTGGAACTCCTGTGCCTATGAACTTAACTAGTATCAATTTAGCCTATGGTGCAACATACAACTTTACTCACTCTACGCCTTTGAATATCACTAGCCCTGGTACATACAATATTAAAGTTTGGGCTAGCGCACTAAGCACTGGACCTGATGTCAACCCCAGTAATGATACCGCAACTGCACAAATGGCAGCAGTAAGCAGTGTTCCTGTTAAGCGAGCCATACTGTTTGAAGGTACAGGGGCTTGGTGTCAATTCTGCCCTGATGGTGCAGTAATTATGGAGCAAGTACTCAATACTTATCCTAATGCTATTGGTATTGCTGTACATAATGGGGATGGTATGGCATTCACGGATGGTAATACTATCAACAGTGCTTTTGCTACCGGATATCCTTATGGTACTGTTGACCACTACAAGTTCCCCACAGATGGACCTGGACTAAGCCGATCCGTATGGATGTCAAGAATGGGTACCCGTTTAAATCACATTGTACCTGCTGAAATTAGTGGCTCTCATACCTATAATCCTTCTACACGCCAATTAAACGTAACTGTAACAGCAACCTTCCGTGCGGCGGTTACAGGAGATTTTCGTCTAAACTGCTATGTGATACAAGATAGTGTTATAGGTCCTAATAACTCTCAATATAACCAAGCTAACTATTACAATACTGTTGCAGGACATCCCTACTACGGTGCGGGTAACCCTATCGTAGGTTTTGCACATAGACATGTACTTCGTGCTTGTTTAGGTGGCCCTTGGGGTACAGCAGGCAGCATTCCTAGCACTACCGCTGACGGCGGAGTATATACTCAAAATTATACTTATACCATACCTAATAATTATGGTGCCGTAGCTGCTGACGTAAACAAAATGTACGTAGTATATGCTATCCAAGAGTATAGCAGCAATGTAAATGCAAGACCTGTACATAACGCTTTGCAACAAAAAATCAATGTGCCTACAAGTGTAGAACCTGTATTATTGGACTTACAAAACACTGAGGTAAATGTTTATCCTAACCCCTTCGTAGGTCAAACTCATGTTCAGTTCAATCTTGCTAAACAAGAAAATGTATCCATTCGTATTCTTGATTTGACAGGCAAAGAAGTAGGCTTCTACAATCAAGGTACTATGGATGCAGGTTCCTACACTATTACTCTCGATGCTAGTGGGCTTGCTGCAGGCATGTACCTAATGAACATCAACATTGGAAACCAAGTAATCACTAAGAAAATTGAAATTCAATAGCTAAAAAGCACTGTTTTTTCAAAACCTTACAGAGTTTAGCTCTGTAAGGTTTTTTTATTTTAGATTTTGCTTTGCACAAAGGATATTGAAGATTGAATTTTTATTTTTTTGGACGCGCCTTTGTGGGTGTTTCGCTTCGCTTATGCCCACAAGGGCAACGTGCTAGGGGCTACGTGCGGAATGCCACGACCCTTGCGTCAGCAAGATGCAACCCAAAAAAATCAAATCCTAAATATCAAAATTTATTCGCTCAAATAATATCCATTACACTTAAAATCTGACTAAACTTCACATTATACAGCTAAATATCTTAAATTTGCTTTTGTGAGCTTTACAATAAGATTAAATGCATTTTTACACAAGCCCATTCCTGCACTACCTTTTCAAGTATTCCGAATGGGATGGGGCTTGTTGATGATTATCAGTGCTGTGCGTTTTATGGCACTAGGCTGGATAGAAGACCATTACGTAAAACCCGTATTTCACTTCAAATACTGGGGCTTTGAATGGGTAGAACCTGTAAGCCGTACAGGGCTATACATAATCCACATTTTGATGATATTAGCTAGCATAGGCGTAGCAGTTGGTACTAAAATAGTGTATAGAATTTCGGCTATCACCCTATTTGTATCTTTTACCTACACAGAGTTGATAGACTTAACCTACTATCTTAACCATTATTATTTTGTGAGCTTAGTCTGTTTTTTGCTATGTTTGATTCCTTCCCCTCCTCCCATTACAGACCGCAGTGCTTATATCCCTGCTTGGGTAATATACCTATTTAAGTTTCAAATTTCACTCTTGTACATATATGCAGGGCTAGCTAAAATAAACTACGATTGGCTTATTCATGCTTTACCTTTGAAAATATGGCTACCTGCTCATTACCATTTACCTATTATTGGTAGTTTGTTTGCTTGGAAATACACGCCTTACATTTTTTCATGGGCAGGAATGTTGTATGACTGTACTATTCCATTTTGGTTAATGTGGCGAAAATCTCGCCCTTATGCTTATGTGGCTGTAATTGTTTTTCACACTATTGTAGGAATTCTTTTTCAAATAGGAGTATTTCCCTTAGTTATGATAGTAGCCACTCTTATCTTTTTTGAGTTTGACAAATGGATAAAAAAGACTGAAAGTAGCGCTTTCACTATTCAGCCTATGCCTAAATGGCTTAAATATATTTTGGGCTTTTATGTTGTTTTTCAAATACTGTACCCTTGGCGATATTTGCTATACAGTGGAAACTTATTTTGGACCGAAGAAGGCTACCGCTTTTCTTGGCGAGTAATGCTAATGGAAAAAGCAGGAACAGCAACTTTTTATGTAAAAGATACACGTACAGGAAAAGAAGGAGTAGTAAACAATCGTGAATTTTTGAACGAACATCAAGAAAAACAAATGGCTATGCAACCCGACATGATTCTACAATTTGCTCATTTTTTAGGCAAATACTACGAAAAAAAAGGCGTATACAAGCCCGAAGTTCGAGCAGAAGTGTATGTTACGCTCAATGGCAGACCTAGTCAATTGCTGATAGACCCCAAAGTTAATTTAATGGAGGAAAAAGATACTTTCAGACCTAAAAAGTGGATTTTACCTTATCCATATTGACAAAACTTTTCTTATCAATTTTTTGTAGTATAGTTGAAATTGTATAGTTTTGCTATTCGGAATATGGCAACCCAAAAATTTACGGTTGAGATCAAGCGTTTTAATCCTGATGTGGATAAAGAACCTCATTGGGAAACTTATACCGTTGAAGCCGACCTAATGGACAGAGTATTAGATGTACTCAATTATATCAAATGGCATATTGATGGTACTTTGACTTACCGACGTTCATGTGCACATGCTGTTTGTGGCTCTGATGCCATGCAAATCAACGGACTGAATAAACTAGCCTGCGCTACTTTGATGAAAGAATTTGCTAAAACAGGAAAAGTTACGATTGCACCTCTGCCTGGTCTACCTGTGATTAAGGACTTAGTGGTTGACCAAACTGAATTTTGGAAGAAGTATGAAGCCATCAGCCCATTTTTGATAAACAATGACCCTGCGCCTGAAATAGAACGTTTACAAACGCCTGAGGAGCACGCTCTTATTGAAGAAGCTACAAGGTGTATTCTTTGTGGCGCATGTACTCAATCTTGCCCTTCTACATGGAGCAATCCTGATTATTTAGGACCCGCAGCTATGTTGAAAGCCTATCGGTTCATTTTTGACAGCCGAGATCAAGGTGCTTCGCAAAGATTGAAAGTATTGGACAGCAGCAAAGGTTTATGGAAGTGCTACACTGTATTTAACTGCGTAGCTGCCTGTCCTAAAGAAATTGATATCACTAAACACTTGTCTGCACTTAAACGTAGAGCCTTAACTGCAAATCTATAAAGCTAATTTTTACAACATTTTCAAGCTACTAAAAGTGCGCTAAATACAAGCGCACTTTATTTTTTCAAAATTCAAACTTAACTACTACAGCCGCAAGAACGAAAATACCTATTTTGAGGGCAAAATTATTTCGCAAGTTCAAATAAGTGTGATAAATTTGCGTAAATACCGTAATGAAAAAAACCGTAGTAGTATTTAGTGGCGCTGGGCTTTCAGCAGAAAGTGGCATTCCTACTTTTAGGGCAAGCGATGGACTGTGGGAAAATCATAGAATTGAAGACGTTGCTTCCCCTGAAGGTTGGATGCGCAATCCTAAATTAGTGCTGAATTTTTACAATGAACGTTATGAGAAAATAATGCAAGCACAGCCTAATCCTGCTCATATTGCGATAGCACGCTTGCAAGATAAGTTTCATGTAGTCAATATCACTCAAAACATTGATAACCTATTAGAAAGGGCAGGTTGTCAAAATGTTTGGCACTTGCATGGCAGCGTCCAAACTATGAAATGTGAACACCATATTGATATTGGCATAGGAATTTCCAGCTACTACTACTGCGACTATAAGACAGATTGGAAAGATAAAATCACTGAAAAAGACAAGTGTCCCAAGTGCGGTGGGCAGATGCGGCCCGATATTGTTTGGTTTGGTGAAGCCGTAGATATGCGGCATGAGTATCTGTATGAACTGGTTGCAACTGCCTTTATTTTCATTGGAGTAGGCACTTCGGCGCAGGTCTATCCCGCAGCAGGACTTTTACCTACTTTTCAAAATACACCACACAAATACTTTATAGACCCTAATCCTGCTTATAGCATGCTACGCGGTTACCATGTAATAGCAGATACTGCTAGCCGTGCTTTGCCTAAGCTAGCTGATGAACTTATGCACCGCTTTGGATAACAGTTTTTATACCTTTTATCTTATTTACCTCAAAAAAAAGATTGTTATTAAAGCAAAAATTCATTTTTTTTGCAAGTCTTATGCATCAAATAAAATCTTTTTGTCACGTTTAAGATTAGCTAACAGGATCTATGAAAAGAGTATGTTTAAGTCTGTTGGTATTTATTCTTATTTCATTTGCCTTAAAAGCACAAACTGAAAGGGATATCAAAGAAATTGAAGATAGTCTGTATATTGACGAAGTAGAAAACAAAAAAGAACCAGATAAAGTGCTACATGCAGAACCTTTATACATTGATCTTATTAGAGATTTAGGAGCGAGAAAAGGTGAAAAAGAATGGAACGTTGCAGTAGGTTTAACCGATAATGGAGATTATGACAAATATACGGGGCTTATAGAGTATGAATGGGCACCTATTCATCGGCTTGGATTAGAAATTGAACTACCTTTTTCTTTTTACTATCCTATTAACGGCAATGCCGCAGCACAAAGCAATAAACTCAATAGTCTAAAATTAGCCACCCAATACTCATTTTATGTTTCAGAAAAAAATAAAATGACAGCTGCAGTAGGTTATATTCATGAATTTGAACTGGTAGAGTTTGACCAATATCGGTATAGTAAAATTTTTTCAGGTAATGTTTTTAATCCTTTTCTTATAGCTGCTAAAAGATTTGGAAATAACTTTCACAGTATGATTTACACTGGACCCGTTTTTAATCATCACTTCCATAGCAGACACTATAATAAACAATGGCAGGTCAATACAAACTTTCATTATATGATTTCTGGAACAAGAAACTTTGTTGGGATAGAATTTAACAAATACCTGCAAAATAGAAATTTTGATATGGTCATCAGGCCACAAATGCGTCTTGGAATTGCAGACAACCTATTGGTAGGGATCGTTACAGGTATCCCAATAAGCAGACATAATGAAAGGCTTAGCAGCTTTATTCGCCTAATATACGAACCTGGATATAAAGAACATCGACACTAAAAAATACTGCTCTTGTCTATCTGATAGAGTAAATTCAAATACTTTACTTTTATACTTCGTAAAAACCTTTTAGTTTTGTAGTTAAAAAGCAATATGGAACTCGAAGGAAGGTTGTTTCTCAAATATGAAGAGCAAATAGTAGGCAGTAAAGGTTTTCGTAAAAGAGAATTTGTAGTAGATTATGCAGAAAATCCTCAATATCCACAAAAAATAAAATTTGAACTAGTACAAGACAAGTGCGCAGAATTGGATAAATTCAATGAAGGTGATAAAATAAAAGTTTATTTCAGCATAAGGGGAAACGAATGGCAAGGTAAATACTATGTCAATCTAAATGCGTGGAAAATAGAAAAAATTGAAGATGATAATGTTGCTGCAAGTCAATCTAATACACTTCAAGCCGAAAAAAGCTTTCAAACCGATAATTTACCAATATCAAGTGAAGAAGATGACCTACCTTTTTAGATTTTTGAAATTATGAGGCGCTTAGTTAGTTATTTCATTCAAGGTTTATTTTTTGTTATTCCGCTTTCTATCATAATCTATTTAATCTATTGGATAGAACAAAAAATTGCTTCATTGTACAGTTCTACTCCACATATTATTTGGATTGTAATAAGTTTAGTGCTGTTTATCTTAGCTGTGGGCTTCTTAACCTCAAACTTGCTTACTAAACCGCTTATTACCTACATAGAAAATTTAATCATGAAAATACCTTTATTTGGAATGATTTACAGCTCTACCAAAGACCTAATGTCTGCTTTTGTAGGCGATAAAAGAAAATTCAATCAACCTGTTTTAGTCAAAGTAAATGATGAAGAGAGTATTGAGCGAATTGGTTTTATTACTAATCAAGATTTGTCCATGTTGGGGATTGAAGATAAAGTAGCCGTATATTTACCACACTCGTATGCCTTTTCAGGGTGGGTAGTAATTGTACCCAAGAAGAATATTACCCCTATTTCCGCCAAAGCTTCAGAGGTTATGCTTTTTTTAGTTTCAGGTGGAGTTACTCTCAAGAAAGAGGAAGAAACGCCGAATAATCATTATTCATAAATTTTTTAGCTGTTACGTTTTGTACCAAATGACAAATGTTTTTTAATTTTGTTGTATGAGTGTAGGATTTTTTAACATTCCCGAACCCAAGAACGAACCCGTTTACAGTTACGCAGTAGGTTCAAAAGAAAGAGAGCTATTGAAAAAAGCAATTGCTGCCGCACGTAGCCAAGAATTAGATATTCCAATGTACATAGGAGGTGCAGAAGTACGCACAGGAGTAAGAAAACGCTTATCACCCCCTCATGACCATAGGCACACTCTAGGATACTATCATGAAGGTACACAAGAGCATGTCAAACAAGCCATTGAAGCAGCTTTGCAAGCTAAAAGTGCTTGGGAAAACATGGCTTGGGAACATAGACTTTCTATTTTTCTAAAAGCCGCTGAGTTAATATCTACCAAGTATAGATATATACTCAATGCTGCTACAATGCTGGGGCAAAGTAAAAATGTCTTTCAAGCCGAGATAGACTCTGCGTGCGAATTGATAGACTTTTTACGGTTTAATGCTTATTTTGCAGGACAAATCTACGCCCAGCAGCCTATTTCTACGCCAGGAGTATGGAATAGAGTAGAGCATAGACCTCTAGAAGGTTTTGTTTTTGCTTTAACTCCATTCAACTTCACTGCTATTGCAGGAAACTTACCTACTGCACCTGCTATGATGGGAAATGTAGTAGTATGGAAACCAGCCAACACACAAATTTACGCAGCACAGTGGATTATGCGTATTCTCAAAGAAGCAGGACTTCCTGATGGCGTTATCAACCTAATTTATGTCAGTGGTCCTGACGCAGGGGAAGTAATATTCAAGCATCCTGATTTTGCAGGTATTCATTTTACAGGAGGAACAAGTACATTTAGACAAATTTGGAAAACAATTGGCAATAACATTGGTTTATACAAAAGCTATCCGCGTATTGTAGGAGAAACGGGAGGAAAAGACTATGTATTTGCTCACCCTAGCGCGGATGCTAAAACTCTATCCACAGCGCTAATTCGTGGTGCTTTTGAATATCAAGGGCAAAAATGTTCTGCAGCATCTCGGGCTTATATTCCTAAAAATATATGGAACGAAGTAAAAGACTATATGCTGGCAGATTTAGCAGCAATTAAAATGGGCGGCGTAGAAGACTTTTCTAATTTCATAAACGCTGTAATCGATGAAAAGTCTTTTGACAATATTGTTAGCTACATAGAGTTTGCTAAAAAAGACCCATCTTGTCAAATTATAGCAGGGGGCAAGTACGATAAGTCTGTGGGCTACTTCATTGAACCTACTGTTATTTTGACTACAAATCCCAGCATAAAAATTATGTGTGAGGAAATTTTTGGACCTGTATTGAGCATATACGTGTATGAACCCGAAAAATGGAAAGAAATATTACAATTAGTTGATAAAACCTCTGAATACGCGCTTACAGGTTCTATTTTTGCCCAAGATAGGTACGCTATTGAATACTGTTCGCAGGTCTTACGCCATGCTTCTGGTAATTTTTACATCAATGACAAACCTACAGGTGCCATTGTAGGTCAACAGCCGTTTGGGGGAAGTCGCGCTTCAGGAACAAATGATAAAGCAGGTTCTTTACTTAATTTGTTACGCTGGGTATCTCCCCGAGCTATAAAGGAGACTTTTGTTCCCCCAACAGATTTCCGTTATCCTTTCATGGATGCAGAGTGAAAAATAGGTTAAGTTTTCAACAATTTATTGTAAGAATTAAAAGTACTTTTGTTCCAAAATTTGACCAACAATAAACCCCTTTTTAATGTCATTTAAGCTTATACGGGGTTTTTTGGACATAATGTGCGCGGTTTCTTGGGTATCTTTTATGGTTTGCTGCATCCACTTTTGCTCTTCTTTTACAAAAGAAGTTTCTGTATCCGCTACTTCAGTGTAAACTTTGGATTTATCTAAGTTTTCAAACCCTGGAGCTCGTTTATGACCTTCTATGTCAGATTTGTGAACTACCTCAAAGTTTTTGACTTCAATATCCGTTTTTTCTAAACTAGAAGTGGATAATTCTAAACCTTGCTTACGAGATTCTGTGTCTATATCAGAGTTAGAGAAGAATATCTCAAAGTTTTTGACTTCAATGTTAAGTGTTTCTAAACTGGAAGTAGATGATTTTAATGATTGAAGAATAGTTGGAACTTGTTTATTTGCTATTTGCTTGCTTTTAGTCTGCATCCGCTTCGTTTTCTTGTCAGACTTAGGCTTCAAAATTTGGTAAATTAGCCAAGCGATAAATAGATAAATTAGAACTGTTTTCATATTTTGTTCTTTGTATAGAGCGAATTTAAGAAATAATTTTAAGTGAGCATAGATTGTGTGTTAATTCTTTAAACGTTTTTGCCCCTGCTGCGCGCAGCAGGGGCAAAAAACCTAATCCTAACTCAAATATAAGCTACTTTACAAATTACCACGTAGTTTTAATCCTTGTGCCACTTTATCAATAGCGTAAATGTATGCGGCAATTCGCATAGTAGTTTTGTATTTTGTGCGTATCTTGTAGATACGTTCGAAAGCTGCTTCCATAGCGGCTTCCATTCGTTGATTAACTTCTGCTTCAGTCCAGTATAACCCTTGTCTATTTTGCACCCACTCGTAGTAAGATACACAAACCCCCCCTGCATTAGCTAAAATATCAGGTACAACCATAATATCCTTAGAGGCTAAAATATCATCTGCATCGGCAGAAGTAGGTCCGTTAGCACCTTCTACAATTACTTTTGCTTTGATATTATGGGCGTTAGCTTGAGTAATTTGATCCTCCCTTGCAGCAGGTACCAATACATCTACATCTAATTCTAAAAGTTCTTGGTTAGTAATCTCTTTGCCCCCTGTAAAACCTCTAAGAGACTTTTTATTATTTTCTGAATAACGGATAGCAGCGGCTACATCAATACCATGTTCATTGTAATATCCTCCTGATGCATCGCTAATAGCTACAACTCTTAGCCCTTTTTGAGCTAATAGTTTTGCAGATACAGAACCTACGTTACCAAAACCCTGAATAGCACAAGTAGCTTTTTTCGGTTCAATATCCAAAGTTTTAAGTGCAGATAAAGTAGCTACCATTACCCCGCGACCTGTGGCTTCTACTCTACCCTCTGAACCTCCAATCAGTACAGGTTTGCCAGTAATCACTGCAGGTGTATATCCACCTTTAATTTGGCTATATTCATCTACAATCCATGCCATTTCTTGGCTACTTGTCCCCATGTCTGGAGCTGGAATATCTTGGTCAGGTCCGATAATATCGGCAATAGCCTTAGCGTAACCTCGTGTCAAGCGTTCTAGTTCGCCTTTTGAGAGCTCTTTGGGATTGACACAAATACCCCCCTTACCTCCCCCATAAGGTACTCCAATAACTGCACATTTCCACGTCATCCATGCAGCTAATGCCTTGACCTCTTCTAAATTTACGTCAGGTGCGTACCGAATACCCCCCTTAGCAGGACCAAGAATAGTGCTGTGCTGCACCCTAAATCCTTCAAAAACCCTAAGCTCCCCATTGTCCATTACAACAGGAATATTTACAATCAGCTGTCTTTGGGGAGATTTGAGAACGTTGTACGTAGCTTTATCCAAATCTAAGTGTTTAGCGGCTACATCAAACCGCTTCATCATGGACTCAAATGGCGTTAAAGTAGTGCCATGATGGGCTTGTTCAGCTTTTTCTTTCTTTCCCATAGTATTTTACTAAATTGACATTCAAAGTTAGAGTTACTTTAACAAAATGCAAAACAAAGCCAATTTTTTAGACTTATTTTGTAAATGAAAACTTGAAAATCAAATACTTACACAAAAAACCAAAAATTAAAAGTCGCTTTGTGAAAAAGGAGTTTGTAAAAATTGAGATTATTGCCGTATTTTAACTTACTTAAACTATGGAACTCAAACCCTTAACCGCTATCAGTGCTATTGATGGTAGGTATAGAGATAAAGTTAAAGAACTATCTACCTACTTTTCTGAATATGCTTTGCACGTATATCGGGTAAAAGTAGAAATTGAATATTTTATTGCTCTGACAGAAGAAGACATTCCTGCTTTGAAAAGTTTTCCTAAAACTGCTGTAGCAGTGCTGCGCAATTGGGCTAATCACCTAACCTACAATGAAATACGCGAAATTAAAGCTATAGAAAAAGTTACTAATCATGATGTAAAAGCTGTAGAGTACTTCATTAAGCAAAAATTTGAAGAGTTAGAATTAGGTCAGTATAAGGAATATGTTCATTTTGGGCTTACTTCCCAAGATATTAACAACACAGCCATTCCCTGGATGTTACAAGATGCCCATGAAAAAGTTTATTTACCTGAACTTCAAAAGCTTATAGACAAGCTCAAAGAATATGCAAATTTATGGAAAAAAGTACCTATGCTTGCTCGTACGCATGGGCAGCCTGCTAGTCCTACGCGTTTAGGTAAAGAAATAAAAGTATTTGTAGAGCGTTTAGAAAAACAGGTAGAACTTTTACAAGATATACCCTTTTCTGCCAAATTCGGCGGTGCAACAGGTAATTTTAATGCACACTACGTAGCCTTCCCTAACATTGATTGGGTAGCCTTTGCCAACAAGCTTGTTAACCAAAAATTAGGACTTTACCGCAGTCAAACTACCACTCAAATAGAGCATTATGACAATTTAGCGGCTTACTGTGATGCCCTGCGCAGAATTAACGTAATTCTCATAGACTTTGCGCGGGATATGTGGCAATATATATCTTACGGTTATTTTTCTCAAAAAATAAAGTCGGAAGAGGTTGGTTCATCTGCCATGCCTCACAAAGTAAATCCCATAGATTTTGAAAATGCAGAGGGTAATCTAGGTTATGCTAATGCTATTTTTGAATTTTTGAGCCAAAAGTTACCTATTTCTCGCCTGCAAAGAGATCTAACTGATTCTACTGTGCTGCGCAACTTGGGCGTACCTATTGCACATACATACTTGGCTTTCAAATCCTTACTTTCAGGACTGAAAAAAATAGAAATTAACCTGCCCGCAATTAAAAAAGACCTAAACGACAACTGGGTAGTAGTAGCCGAAGCCATTCAAACTATTCTTCGTAGAGAAAATTATCCTAATCCTTATGAAAAGTTAAAAGAGCTTACTCGTGTCAATCATAAAATTACACAGCAAGATATTCATAAGTTTATCGATAGTTTAGACATTAGTGAGGAGCTTAAAAATGAACTCAAAGCTATCACGCCTTTTAACTATACGGGAATATGAATTTATTTTATTTTTTGGGCGTGCCCCTTGCTGACGCAAGGGTCGGGGCATTCCGCACTACGCTTCGCTTCGGTGCTTCGCT
>JANWVW010000037.1 GCA_025056095.1 Bacteroidia bacterium | reverse complement strand
TTTGTTGGGTTTTTTGATGTTATTTTTGCGTGTGGATTGCGTGGGGGGTGCGACAGCACGGTGCGCAGCGACGCGTAGCACCGAAGCGAATGCTTAGCCCGTAGCACGCCGACCTTGCCCAAGCGAGCGCAGCGAGCATTGGGCAAGGGCACGCCCAAAAAAATAAAATATACTAAAACTTAACCTACCGAATTTGCATAACTGTCTATCTTTGTACCAATGAACAAACTAATACAAACTTACCTTGCTTCAAATTGGCTAAAAAATTTACCTAACTACATTACTCAAACACAATTTATTCACCTTTCGGGAATTTCAGGCGGACTGCTGCCAGTTAGCATAGCCACGGCTTTTTACAGAAATGTATCTAACATACTTTACATTGCCCAAGATAAAGAAGAAGCACTCTACGCATACAACGACCTCAATAACTTGGGCATTCCCACTCTGTTTATGCCATCAGCCTACAAAAGACCTTTTCAATATCAAACAGAAAATGTAGAAAATACACAACTTTTACAACGTATTCAAGTACTTAATCACATCGTAGAGCAAAAACCTTTTGTCATTGTTACATATCCCGAAGCTATTGCTGAAAAGGTCATCAAAAAGGAATACTTGCAAAAAAATAAAATTTACGTTCAAACAGGGAATACGTTAGATATTCAGTTTATAGTAGAACTATTACAGGAATACGCCTTTGAACAGGTAGATATTGTGTACGAAGCAGGACAATTTGCTGTGCGCGGAGGTATTATTGACGTGTTTTCTTACGCTGCACCCTACCCCTACCGAATTGAACTATGGGGCGATACTGTACAATCTATTAGAACTTTTGACCCTGAAACTCAACTTTCTATCCAAAACGTAGATACAATAACTCTTTTGCCTGATATTCAAACCCACTACCAAGAGAACTCTCATATTTCCTTGATGGAATTTTTGCCAAATAAAACGGTAGCTTTTGTCAAAAACTTGGACTTTGTTACACAAATGATATCAAAATGCTTTGAAACCGCAGTAAAAACCTTTTTTGATGCCCAACAAGATAAAACGATTTCTATCCATTACGTTCCTGAACAAGCTTTTATTCACTCGGAAGAGTTTATCAAACACCTAACTCAATGGCACACCGTAATAGAATGTGGTAATAAGCCTTATTTTAATCCTACGCAAGTTTTACATGTAGAAAGTCAAGGATTGCCTACTTTCATGCGCAACTTTGATAACTTTATCAAGCACATTCAGCAGTACGAAAAAGCTAACTACAAAACTTTTATCTGCGCAGAAAATGAAAAACAAATTCAGCGGATTCAAGAGATTTTTGAAGATAAAGACCTAAATATAGCTTTTACACCGTTGCAAATTGGGCTTTCCGCAGGATTTATTGACCATACTTACAAAGTTGTATGCTATACAGACCACCAAATTTTTGAGAAATACTATCGGTATAAAGAACCTAAATTTTTCAAAAAAAGCGAAGCGCTTACTATTCAAGAGTTTAAGGATCTCAAGCCAGGGGACTACGTAGTTCATATTGACTACGGCATAGCTAAATTCGGAGGTTTAGAGACATTAGAATTAGCAGGTAAAAAACAAGAGTGCATGAAGCTTTTTTATGAAGGGGGAGATGTGTTATACGTTAGTGTGCATAGTTTGCATAAGGTTTCTAAGTATGCAGGTAAAGAAGGAAGTGTCCCTCGTTTGCATAAGTTAGGTTCGGCTACTTGGCGTAAAGCCAAGGAGAAGACTAAAAAACGCGTCAAAGAATTAGCGTTTGACCTTTTAACTTTGTATGCTAAGCGAAAATTACAACAGGGTTTTGCTTGCGCCCCTGACAACTACCTGAACTACGAACTAGAAGCAAATTTTATGTACGAAGATACGCCTGACCAAATTAAAGCTTGGGAAGAAATTAAAAAAGACATGGAGTCCCCTCGTCCTATGGATAGGCTGCTCTGCGGAGATGTAGGGTGCGGCAAAACAGAGTTAGCTATTCGTGCAGCTTTTAAGGCAGTAGTCAATGGTAAGCAAGTAGCGGTATTAGTACCTACCACAGTACTGGCTACGCAGCACTATCATACTTTTCAAGAGCGGTTACAAAACTTTGGGGTTAATATACGAGTATTGAGTCGTTTTAGAAGCCAAAAGGAAATTAAAGAAACTTTGTCTATGCTCAAAGAAGGCAAAGTAGATATTGTAATTGGAACGCATCGTTTAGTTTCTAAAGATGTAGAGTTCAAAGATTTAGGGCTGCTGATAATTGATGAAGAGCAGAAGTTTGGCGTTGGCGTTAAGGAGAAACTTCGCACTATTAAAGAGAATGTAGATACTCTTACTTTGACAGCTACGCCTATTCCAAGAACCTTGTATTTTTCTCTTATGGGCGCAAGAGATTTAAGCACTATCAAAACGATGCCGCCCAATCGCCAGCCTGTGCATACCGAAGTATTAAACTTTAATGAGCAGGTAATAAAAAATGCAATTGAGTACGAGCTGAGTCGTAATGGTCAAGTCTATTTTGTGCATAACCGAGTGGAAGATATTTACAGCATAGCCAGCTTAGTACAAAACTTAGTGCCACATGCCCGTATTTTAGTTGGACATGGACAAATGCAAAGTGAAAAGTTGGAAGAAGTGATGACTAAGTTTGTAGAGCATCAAGCAGATGTTTTAGTTTGTACTACAATTATTGAATCGGGTTTGGACATTCCGAATGCAAATACCATTATTATTCACAATGCGCATTTATTCGGGCTAAGCGATTTGCATCAAATGCGGGGGCGCGTAGGGCGTTCTAACAAAAAAGCTTTTTGCTATTTGCTTGTTCCATCTTTGGCATCTTTACCTACGGAGCAGAGAAAGAGATTAGAACTTTTAGAAGAATACTCGGATTTAGGCGCAGGTTTTTCTATTGCCTTAAAAGATCTTGAAATTCGCGGTTCAGGAGATTTATTAGGTGCAGACCAAAGCGGATTTATCAACGAAATGGGCTTTGAAACCTATCAACAAATTCTCAATGAAGCTATTCAGGAGCTGAAAAAAGAACAATTTTCACACATTTTTCCCGAAGAGAAAGATATAAGCCCAGTAGATTGCGTCATAGAAACCGATGAAGAGCTTCGCATACCGGATACTTATGTTTCCAATATTGCCCTACGTATGAATCTTTACACTGAACTGTCTAAAATAGACAATGAAGCGGATTTGAACTCATTTAAGAACCAGTTACAAGACCGTTTTGGACCTTTGCCAGGTATGGTACAAAGTTTAGTGGAAAGTATGAAGCTCAAATGGTTAGGTAAGTCGTTAGGATTAGAGAAAATAAGTTTCAAAAATCATGTAGTCAAGTGTTATTTTATTCCTGATAAAAATGCTCCCTTTTTCAAAAGTGAAGCTTTTGGGAAGTTATTAGAGTACGTAGCGAAAAATGGTAAAACACACAGTTTGAAGCAAATTAAAGAACAACTCATATTAGGTATTCAGCCAATTGCAGATATACCTGAAGTTGTGAAGAGTATTGAAAAGTTGGTAAGTTTTATACAACTAGATAAAAATGAAGTACCTATGAAGAGTTGATTAGAATGAGAGTGGGCAAGTTTGAGTTTTTGAGATAAAAATTGTGCGGCATCGCTTTGCGGCGCCGCACGTATTTACTTCTTGTAACTTACAGCTTAGATAGCAGCTCTTTTTTCTTTTGGTTAAACTCTTCTTCGGTTAGAATTCCTGCGGCTTTAAGTTCGCCAAGTTCTTTGAGTGTAGCCATAATTTTAGCTCTTTCATCTTCTTGTGGGGAGGTATTTTTCTGTTGTGTATTCATCATGTTGTTTGAGTTCATCATTTGGTTCATCATTTGAAATTGCATTTGCATTTTCATAAATTCGCTCATCTCACTTCCGCTTGTGTTGGGTTTATCCATGCTATTTGCCATTTGAAACTGCATAAACTTATTCATATCCGTAACCTGATTCATCATATTGAGTTTAGTTTGCATTTCAAGGTTTTGCATTTCGAGTTCCATTATTTTTTGTCTGCGCTGCATAGTAATATCTATGCCTTTTGCGGTCATTTCATCAATAGCTTTTTGGATATTTTCAGGTACGGAGATGCTTTCTATGTAGAACCTTGTAATTTCTATACCATAATCTTTAATTTCTTCTTGGAGTATAGGTTTGAGTTGTTCGCCCATTTCTGTGTAGAACATGGCTAAATCTAGTATTGACTTACCTGCTTTAGCCACTGTGGATACAAATCGGCTGATGATAGCGCTGCGTAGAACATGTTTGACTTCTTCGGAGGTAATTTCGGGGTTTGTTCCTGCTACTTCGCGGAAGAATTTTGGGGGATTACTAACTCTGAAAGTATATGTTCCGAAGGCTCTTAGT
Source organism: Bacteroidia bacterium (assembly GCA_025056095.1). Taxonomy (NCBI): domain Bacteria; kingdom Pseudomonadati; phylum Bacteroidota; class Bacteroidia; species Bacteroidia bacterium. The sequence goes on along the minus strand of JANWVW010000037.1, from coordinate 13,591 downwards.
TGAACTTGCCCAAATTCAGGGTCGCGTACGGGGATGGGTTGTGGTGTTCCCCACTTCATATCTGCAAATTGGCGGGTATTGATGAAGTAAATATCTACCTTGAAGGGGGAGTTAAAAGCATATTTCCAGCTTTTAAGTTTAGTAATGATAGGCATGTTGTCTGTACTGAGTCTGTGTAGTCCAGGTTTAAATACCTCCATTTCTGCGTCAGAGTAATTGGTCATTATCTGTCCTTTATTTAGGACTAGAGCCACTTGCGATTCCCTTACTGTGAGCTGAGCACCGTTTTTTATTGCACAATCATTATCAGGAAATTTCCAGATAATGGTATCGCGGTCAGCGTCTACCCATTCAATGACGTCAATGGCTTCATTTTTTAGAAAGCTGAATAACCCCATAGTGGTAAAATTTTTGTACAAATATAAGATTATTTTTTGAAAATGGGTACGGTGGAACAGGGTTCACCGTACATTATTTTTTCTGCAACGGCGCGTAGCCTGCGGGTGGCTTCTACGTAAGCATACACAGGTACTTTGACCTTAGAGCATCCTTTGACTACCACTTTTTGATTAGCATATTTCTCCCAATCTACTTCAGAAAGCGCTTTTTGGTACAATGCTCTTTCTAGATCGTCCAAAGTACCAAACACAAAATAGTGTGCTATACCTTCTAATTTAGCTGCTAAAAGCATGTAAGCCCATGTGGGCACGATAGCATCCGCACTGCAAGTGATAGCTACATTTTTGTCTTTGTATTGTGTGAAGTCATGGTTTTTGATAAACTCTCTGAAATCTTTTTCTCTAAGTATCATGCCCATATAGAGCTGGTCTTTTATGTCTAACACAACTCGCTCATGAGGATCGTAGAGGTCTTCAAGATTAAATACTTGTAGGTTGCTATTGGCTACTCTGTTTACAATTTCTCCTGAAACTTGTAGGTCATTTAGTTCGTTCATCATACAAATTTAACACAAATTTGTTAAAACATATTCCGTGCGTTCAGTTTTTTGATTGATATTCAGGAACACAAGCTTCTTGTATTTTTCTGCCTAATTTTAAAAATTTTTGATTATCAATGCGCTATGCAAAAAGCGGACTAAAAACTACGAATTTCGTAGCATATTGGGAATTTTTTGGGTATTCATGGAAACGTCGTGTAGCTAAAATCTGGTTTGTAAGTATAAGAAAAGCAGTTTTTGAGTGTCAGGCTTTTTGAGTAAGTAGGTGTTTTTTGAAGTATTTTATTTTTTGAAAGATTGTTTTGAGTTCAATTGCGTGAGGCATGCGAAGGGCGTGCGTCAGCACGGTGCGTAGCGAAGCGAAGCACCGAAGCGAAAGCGTAGCCCGTAGCACGCCGACCTTGCCCACACAAGCGCAAGCGAAGTGTGGGCAAGGGCACGCCCAAAAAAAAGAAAAAATTAAAAGTCCAAAAAACACATAATTAAGGCAATAAAGTTTGTATTTTTTGACGAAGCGCTTCGCCGCGCAAATTTTTTGCAATAATCCTGCCCTCTCTATCTAAAATAAAGGTTTTAGGAATGCTATTCACTCCGTACTCTCTTGCCGCAGCCGATTGCCAATGTTTTAGGTCGCTAATATGTACCCAAGCTAAATTATCTTGGCGAATAGCTTGTTTCCAAGCATTCGCATCCCTATCCAAAGATACACCTATAATCTCCAAACCTTTGTGCTTGAACTCATTGTACAAACGAACCATATTCGGATTTTCCATACGACAAGGTCCACACCAACTTGCCCAAAAATCCACAATCAAAATTTTACCTCTGTAATCTTTTGTGCTAACTATTTTGCCACTTGTATCAGGTAAAGCAATTTCCATTACCTTCCCAATCTGTGCTTTAAGAAAAGCCGATAAAATAGACTTGAAATCTGCTAAAAATGGACTTTTGGGATAATTTTTTTCAAATCGCTGATAAATAGTCGCTGCGGCATCAGGCATAAGTCTAAGCGCTCCCCATATCGCACTTTTGTAAATGACTTCCTGCATTAGTGTATTTTTAGCCGACTTGCTTAGCAGTGTATCCAATTTTTGCAAACAAAATTCCTCCCCACTCGCAATAACAAACTGAAAATATGCACTCAACTTTTCATGAAACAAATAATGATAAGCATAGATGCTTTGAGTAAAATCAACATAATCAAAAAAATGGTCATAAATCCATTCGGCTTCATTACCTTGTCTGTTCCAAGCTGGATAATCATAAATTTGAGCAGTAACTCTCTCTACTTCGTTATGACTGTTTCTACACCGAAGTAGATACTCTTGCTTTGCAACAATTAAACTATCTGTTTTCTTTTGAATGCTTTCATACTCTGTAAAAGGCGCTTTGGCAATACGATTACGCATCTCTTGTATGTCTCGGTCAAATTGATGGATGGTATTTATCAAGGTATATAATCGCTGATTGTCTGAATTCTGCTCAAAAACAAGCTCAAAATTTCCTTTTTTGTAGGTAACCTCAACCTTGACTTTTGATTCTGTACCTAACCAAATTGCTTTGGCTTCTTTGGAATGATAACCAAACAAATAGGTTCCTTTGTGCTTTACAGAATAAGAAGCTACGACTTCAGACTTACCTTTACAACGGATGTAATGAATAGGTTTATTGTTTTGAGTAATGTCAAACAGATATAGAGTGTCTTTACTTAGCTCGGGTTCTGATATTTTTACAGTAATTTGAACAGTGTTTTGCGCATAAGTACAAAAGACAGAAAACGCAAAAACTGCATAAATCCACGTTCTCATATACACAAAGGTACAAAAGTAACTAACTGAAATGAACAAAAACAAACTAAATTAGACACAGAAAAAAATGAAAAAACTTGCATATACCAGGCTTAATTTGTATATTTGCGTAGTGATATAAAAGTGAAATTTTTCAGCTATGAAAAAATACGTTACAATACTTTTGTTGAGTGTATTTTTAAGTACTGTAAGCGCGTTTAGTTTACCTTACCCTAGTGCGCCTGAAAAAATAGACGATCAAAACTTACCTATTCTGGGGGAAGTGATCATTTATCCTAATCCTATTACGGAGAGTGCAACTATCACTTTTACATTATCAAAAACAGAACCTGTAACTATAGAGATTTATTCACTCATTGGGCAAAAGGTAGCAACTATAGCTAAAAATGAAGTTTTTCACACAGGTGTCAATAGCATTACCATTAACAAGGACGCTTTGAAACTAACCTCTTCCCTATACCTTTTAAGCATTACTTGTGATGGAAAAACTAAGAATTACAAGCTTTTTGTACGATAACTTGACTTTTTAGCTTGCATAAATAATAGCAAATTTTGAATTTTGCCCCCGATATGAGCTTAAAGTGCGGCATTGTGGGGCTGCCCAACGTGGGTAAATCAACACTATTTAACGCTATTTCTACGGGCAAAGCCGAAGCAGCAAACTATCCTTTTTGCACTATTGAACCGAACTTAGGCACTATCATTGTCCCTGATAAACGCTTGGAAAAATTGGCGGAGATTGTAAAACCGCAAAATGTAGTCCCTACAGTAGTTCAGATTGTAGATATTGCAGGATTAGTCAAAGGAGCAAGCAACAATGAAGGATTGGGGAATAAATTTCTTTCTCACATCCGAGAAGTAGATGCTATTATGCATGTTATTCGCTGCTTTGAAGATCCTAATATTGTACATGTTAATGGAAAAGTAGATGCTCTGCATGATAAAGAAATTGTAGATATTGAATTACAGTTAAAAGATCTTGAAAGCATAGAAAGAAAATTAGAAAAGATAAGCCGTGCCGCTAAAACAGGAGATAAAATAGCCCAACAGACAGAATCTGTACTGTTGGCTTTCAAAAAGCATTTAGAAATGGGAAACCCAGCAAGAAGTTTAGTTACTACACCTGAAGAACGTGCTTTAATTGCAGACTTGAATTTACTTACTGATAAACCTGTAATGTATGTTTGTAATGTGGGTGAAAAAGACGTTCATACTGGAAATGAGCATACTAAAAAAATACAAGAGGTTGCTCAAAAAGAAGGAGCAGAGGTAATTTTAGTTTGTGCGGCTTTGGAAGCAGAAATAGCTGCAATGGAAAATGAAAATGATAGAAAAGAGTTTTTAGAAGCTTTGGGTTGGGAAGAACCAGGGTTATATAAGGTTATTCGTGCGGCTTATCGTTTATTAAACTTAATTACTTACTTTACAGCAGGACCGAAGGAGGTTCGAGCTTGGACTATTCCCAAAGGTACAAAAGCGCCCCAAGCTGCAGGTGTTATCCATAGTGATTTTGAGAAGGGATTTATTCGCGCAGAGGTAATAAGCTATGAGGATTTTGTACAGTACGGCGGAGAGCAGGCTGTAAAAGATGCAGGTAAGCTACGAATAGAAGGCAAAGACTACGTTGTGCAAGACGGCGATGTTATGCATTTTCGTTCAGGTTTATAATGCTGCTGCATGAAATTGTAACTATTTTTTTATTCTTAAATGATTTTTGGTTAGTATTGCAATTGTGTGAAAAATATAAATATAGAAAATAGACGCCATGAAGGTCAAAATTATATTGAATAAACAAAGTAAATACGGATTAGTACCTTTTAATCATCTGAATGAACTCTACCAACTCATTTTGGGCATCATGGAGAGTAAGTACTCTGTTTTTGAACCTATCATAAAACCTTATGCAAAAACGCATCGAGACTTTAATCTATTTACTTTTTCGGGTATAAAAGGTTTTAGCAAAGTAGAAAATAACGCGCTCAATTTTCAATCTAAAAAATTATCTTGGGTGATTAGCTCCCCTATTGAAGCTTTTTTAGACAAAGTATTAGATGAACTTTTTAGAATGCCTGTAATTAAAATTGGAGATATTTTGGTCAATCCTATACAAACCGAAGTTATTCCTGCACCCAATTTTCACCGAGCTATAAAATACTTAGCGCTATCCCCATTAGTATTAGATAGAGAGGAGCAGAATATTCATTCGCCTGAAAGTGAAACTTTTTCAGATAAATTATTTGACAGTACTATCAGAAGAATGATAGAATTTTATGGGGATTCCTTGCCTTACAATCAAATGACAGAATTTCAATTCATTCCTGATAAAGAGTACCTCGAACGTATGAAAAATCAACGTAAGGAAGTGGCACGTGAATACACTACTGTTAAATATGGCAAGGTAAAAACCTACTTAATGCCTTTTGTATTATACGCACATCCCAAAATTCACGAATTTGTTTGGGATACAGGAGTAGGAGATATTACAGAAGAGGGTTTTGGCGGCGTAGATGTACTGAAATAATTTTTTACCTTTCATAGCTGGCGTACCATCATAATAAAAAGTGTAGCAACTAATAACAACTTTTATTCATACTCAATAATACAATCAAATACTTTCTCAAACTTTTGTAGTACAATTTTTTGGGCTACTTCTTCGTTCACTTTTTCTTGCAAGACTTCAGCAAGGCTAGTTACACCTTTATCCTGGATCCCACAAGGGATAATGTATTCAAAATATTTGAGGTCTGTATTGAGATTGAAAGCAAAGCCGTGCATAGTTACCCAATGGCTGCAGCGTACTCCAAAAGCAGCAATTTTTTTAGGTTGTCCTTGTACATTTACCCAAACGCCTGTAAGCTTAGGAATACGATAGCCCTCAATTCCATACTCTTGTAAGGTTAGAATGATTACTTCTTCCAAATTTCTCATGTAGAGATGTAAATCTGTAGAAAAATAGTCTAAATTGAGAATAGGATAGCCAACTAGCTGCCCTTTTCCGTGATAAGTGATATCTCCTCCGCGATTGATAGGCACAAAAGTAGCACCTATTTTTTGTAACTCGTTTTCATTGAGTAATAAATGTTCTTTTTTGCCATTTTTACCCAAAGTGTAGACATGCGGATGCTCGCAAAATAGCAAGTAATTAGGGGTAGTATCAGGTATTTTTTTATTCCGATTATTGAGTTTAATTTTTACAATCTGTTGTAAAAGCTGTTCTTGTAAGTTCCAAGTTTCGTAATAATCTGCGTTAGGTAAGTAGCGAAAGTATACAACAGGCTTATTCCGCATACAGGCTTTTTAATTTTTCTATCATCTGCTCTAAAGAAAACAATTTTGTTACAGTATCATATCCATTGAGAGCAAGATTTTTTGCTAATTCAGGTTCATTTAAAAGCCGGATGCAGCTTTGATAGATAGCTTCACTATCACAATATGGTACAACTAGGGCATTTTTTTCATGCTCAATAAAACTGTGTGCAATTCCTGACAGTGTAAAAATACAAGGTTTTTGGGCAAAAAGTGCCTCAATATATGTTTGACCAAAAGGTTCTTTATCTGGACCCGTAGGCACGTGCACGTATATGTCAAAAAGAGCGTATAGGTTAGCAATATCAGGTTCGAATTCTATGACTTGATAATTTTTTTGAGGGATGTCTTGTAGAAGTGCTTGTATTCGGGGCTTGTAAATTCCCCTTGCATTTGCAAGTAGCAGCTTAGCATTAGGATAGTCTTGTAAAATTTTTTTGAAAGCAGGAATAATATACTCAACTCCTTTTTCTTTTACCCAACGCGCAATAACACCTATCACAGGATATTGATTATCACAGTTATATTTGGACTTTAGTATTTTCGTTTTTTGAAAATCTACCTGCTGCCAAGTCTCAAATCTAAAACCGTGTGGAATAAAGCGAATTTTTTCAGATACAGCATTTTCATTTTCTATTAAAAACTCACCCATTCTTTGCGTAAGGACAACAATATGAGTTGCCCATTGATTGCACCACACATCATATTTTACTGCCTTAGGGTTTTCCTCCCAATGATACAAAAAATGATGCCTTGTGTAAACTCTTTTGGGAATAGAAGCTAGTTTAGCTGCGAATAAACCTACTAAACTAGCTTCAAACAAATGACAATGTACTACATCAGGTTTCCACTTTTTCAAGGTTAAATAAGTTTTTAATAAAGCGAAGGGAATATCTTTTTTAGTTCTTAAATGAATGCGCTTTACTCTTATATTTTTTGAAGCTAAGTAGTTCTCTAATGTGCTTTCTTTTGGATTGAGTAATATAAAAGAAAGTTCAAAGTTTGTGTTTTGCAGAGCTTCTGCGGTCCATTCAAAAACTAATGCTTTGTCAATATTAGAGATAATGTAAGTGATTTTTTTAGACATTTGTCTATTTTTGAAGCGAATATACTAAGACTTTCCAAGCCTCTTGTACTTTATTTTGGCTTAGTAAATGTTTAGCGGTAGTATGCAGAGCTTCTTTATCTAAATTTTGATAATTATTCTGCTGTACAAAAGTTTGTGCATCTTCAGCGGTAGGGATTTGAGCTACATTTCCCAATTTACCTAAGTCATTTCCTGTGAGAATAGGGCTATAACGTATAGGTTCAGGAATGTTATCTATACCTATGCCCAAAGAAGCAAGGGGCTTAGCTACTTCAAAAAGACACTCGCCGTAAGCTTTGGCATAAAAATCTAATCCTAAGCGGGCTACTAACTGCACTTTTTCAGGCAAAATAGCACCATTTTCTAATACAGGAATATCTTCTCGCACATGTATAGCTACTACTTCACAAATAACCAAATTGCCGCTACCAGGTAACTCCCCTAGGGGAATAACCTGCCTTATCTGACATTCCATTTGCACAGGAGACTCTTTTACGCGGGGAGGTTTTACATAAATAGAAGGTTCTTCAGTAAAACCTGCTTTGATAAATTCATTAACCCCCTCAGGGTATTCGGTAGAAGCTAAATTAACTTGCTCTACCATATCATAGCTTACTACGTTAATCACACATTCAGGAATTTTTTTTACATTTTCTAAAGTGTGTTTAGTAGTGTTATCTCTTACTCTGCGAGAGGGCGAAAAAACTAATATCGGTGGATTGACACTAAATAAATTAAAAAAACTAAAAGGTGATAAATTTACTTGATTTTTCTCATTTATTGTAGAAACAAAGGCTATTGGACGAGGTGCAACTGAACTTTGTAATAAATTGAACAAAAAAGGAATTTTTTGCTCTTTAGCTATAAATACAGGCATGCTGCAAATCTAAAAAGAATTCAGTAGTAGATTGAGTAACTTTGATAACACTTACGTAGAATTATTTATGTGATAGCAATAACATCAAAATGTAGACCTTCAAAATTAGTTTTTGACGTTATTGGTCTATTGTCCTGTGCAGCGTAAATGTGGGAATAGTATTTTTCTAAAAAAGAAATAAGTTCTACGGCAGAGCTTTTTTGTGCCTTTAAATTTTTATCATTAACTTCTACAAATAAAGTTGGCTTATCTCTTCGGATTACATTTTCTCCCCCCTTTAAGACATGATATTCAAAACCTTCTACGTCTATTTTGATAAAATCTACTTTTTCAATCTTTTCTTGTTCAACAAAGTCATCTATTCTTTTTATCTCAATGTTTGCGGGCATATTTGCTTCTAACTGAATCCTATTTCCTCCACGATTATTAGCCGTATCTGAAGCAAGGTAAAACTTGCCATTTTCATTTCCAAAGCCAAAATTAAAAGCGAAAATATTGTTGTATGCATTCAAGCTCAAGTTATGGACTAATTTTCTGAAACAGAATGATTCAGGTTCAAAGACATATATTTTTGCATCGCTAGGGGCGTATTTGGCAAAAAATAAAGCTGTTTCCCCAAAGTTTGCCCCTATGTCAAAAATTATTTTTTTATCCCTGACCAATTCATACAATTTTTCTCTCGGTTCGGCACGGATACCAAAGTACAAAAGCCACTCCATATAATCACTGATATCTAATTCAAAGTTCAGTCCTTCAATATTCACTTTTCTGATTGTAGGTGAGGAGTATTGATAATTGTTAGCAGGAATTTTTGACAAAAATGAACCTGCCGATGAACCATTTGTTATTTTTCGTATTATACGCTCTGCAAGTTGGTTTTTGAATAAAGTTCTTAAAGTGTTAAAAAATTTAGTTTTTAGACCTATTTTTTTGTTCATCAGTAAAATTAACCTCGTTGTATTTTTGATATGTTTTTAAGAATACAAATATACAAAGCAAAATATCAGGATTAAAAGATTTTTGTTTATACCTTTGCTCTACTTTATTTGTTATGTTAAGCAGATTTATTATTCTTATAGTTGCTCTTTTTGAACTTTTTCGTTTGCATGCACAGAATACTGCCCCGAGATTAAATAATTTAATGTGGTATAGCTTTATTTCGGTAATATCTTACAGGCAGTGGTACTGGCAAGCAGAAATACATGAACGGCATTTGTTAGAACCTGTTTTGCAACACCAATTTTTGTTACGTTACGCTTTGTATAGAAAGCTAGGACCTGACTGGGCTACTTGCGCAGGTATCTCATATCTGGCCCATAATACGTTTAGAAGTCAAATTTTACAGGGCATATTTCCTCATGTTGAAGTAGAGCATCAAGAAAGAATAAGACAAGTAAACGTTACTCATAATTATAGATTTGAACTTCGCTTTTTTGATGATGGGAATATACCTAACGCATCTATACAAAGACAGTTCTATTATCACAATGTACGGATTAGATACCGCTTGCAAGTAAGCTTTCCTTTATTTGAAATAACTCATGAAAAAACTGTACGCTTACGGATATTTGATGAACTTCACTTAAATTTAGGCAGCAAATTACCTATCAATGGTTTTCATCATAATCGCTTGTACGTAGGATTAAATATTCCAACCACTAAACAGCTTTCTATGGGAATTGGATTTATGTATTGGTTGCAACAGTCAGGTAATCAAGTTTTTACGAATAGAAATATTTATTGGATAACTTTAACTCATAGGTGGAGCAAAGGATAATATATTGTTGGTTTCTAAAAATACTTTTACTTTTGTGAAAGATCTATTGCCGTTTAGGTTGCATGAAATTTAAATTGATTTTCAATTACTTTATGTCTGTACTTTATGTAACGTGCGGCACTGTTTTGTTTTTTTTACCTTCTCAACATACTGACTTGCATAGTATGTATCAAAACATTTTAGCTTTTATTTTAGTCGCGTACGGAATTTATAGATTTTTCAAAGCACGTTATGAAAACGATTAAATACAGTATCCTGCTTTTTCTGAGCCTACTTTTGATTAGCTGCAAAACAGGAAAACCTTCTGAAAAACAACAAAGAGATACACCTACCACAGGATTTATCAAAATTGCAGCAGATGAAAGTCTTGCCCCTATTGTCAATGCGGAATTAGATGTATTTTTAGCCACTTATCTGCAAGCCCATATCCAGCCAATTTATCAAGGTGAAACAGAGGTCATCAAAAGCTTGGTAGCTGATAGTGTTCGCTCTATTATTTTAGCCAGACCACTCAACAAAGCAGAAAAAGATTTTTTCATTCAAAAGAGTCTTGTTCCCAAAGAAACTAAAATAGCCACAGATGCTATCGCATTTATCGTTCATCTTTCAAATCCAGATTCAGAATTTACACCTGCACAAATAGAGAGTATTATGAGCGGTAAAATTACCCATTGGAAACAACTCAATCCTAAAAGTACACTAGACAGCATAACCATAGTTTTTGATAATCCCAATTCAAGCACAGCTAGATACGTACAAGAAAAATTCAATCACAATAAACCTTTGCCTAAGCACTTTTTTGCAGTAAATACTAACGAACAAGTAATGGAATACATTGAGAAAAACAAAAATGCAATAGGAGTAATTGGTGTAAATTGGATTAGCGACATAGATGACACTCAAATTCAAAAATTCAGAAAGAAATTTCATGTAGTAGGAATTATTGACAAGGATAATGTAGCATATCAGCCCTATCAATCGTATATTGCAGATAAACACTATCCTTATACAAGAGACATTTACTTTATTTGTACTGAACCTTACAGGGGCTTAGGTACAGGTTTAGGTGCTTTTATAGCCAGCCACAGAGGACAAAAAATTATACAAAAAGCAGGACTTGTCCCCGCTACTATGCCTGCACGAATAGTAGAGATAAAATGAGAAACTTAGTTTTGTAATAAATCAACTACAACTCTTTGCTACTTAAATAAAACTATTTAGCCCTTTTTTTTGTATATTTTGTATATCGTGTATGAACCTGTTAAGGTTTTCGGCTTTACTTTTTATCATCATAAAATGTATGACAACTGCTGCATCTACCTCTGAAAAAGACAAAAATTTCATATTGCAGAGAGTAAAAGAAATTGAACGCACTCCCAATTATCTCAATAATCCAAATTTAGTCAAAGAACTAGGAGTACTGTACTACTACCTTGCTACAGAAGAAGAAGTATACCTTGAACCTTCTAAAAAGTGTTTTGAACGTTTGAAAGTACTACAACCTGCATGGCTTGCCGTTTCAGAGGCATACTTAGCTACACTTACCGCTCTACGAGCAAAATATACGCTTTGGCCCATAGATAAACTTTCGTATGCTAATACTGCCTTAGTGCAACTAGATAAGTGTGTCAGAAAATCGCCTACTAACATAGAAATTTTGTACCTAAGAGCAGTGCTATGCCACAACTTACCTATCTTTTTTAACAGAAAAAGCACAGCTATACAAGATTGCAAAAATATTTGCAAATACATGAAACAGAGTAAATCTCTGTACCCTGTAGATTTTATTCAAGATGTAATTAGATTTCTTAAAAGTACAAACTACTTATCTCCTTACGAAATACAACTTTTAGAGAGCTGAAAAAGTAACTCATTTTGAAAACAAAAGAGCATACACTCCTAAGAGTGCATGCCCCCAAGAAATTATTTGAATTTTTGTTAGTGCTGTACTATGAAGGTATGAGTTTCTGACGCTTGTGTGCTTAAATTTTGTATTCTAACTTTATACAACCCATTCGGATAATTGTGCAGAGGTATAGAGGTTGTATTTTGCTGCTGTTCTAACATGAGTATTCTTCCATTTACATCTATGATTTGCAGTAGATAATTTGCGGGCTGCGAAGGATGTATGTACAAGTATTCTTGGGCTATAGTAGGATATACCTTAAATTGATTCTCAACCAGATTTTGAGTTATGTTGGTAGCGGAAGCGTTCAGCTTGAGTATAAATGCATCAGCTGCTTCGGCTGTTAAATTAACTGTACCAGAACCTGGGTCAAAATCACATGTTCCGTAGAATTCACCTGTAAGATATAAGTTTTCAAATGAGTCTAGCCCAATTCCGTTGATTTGTATCATTTGGTCGATATTGAGCTGTTTTACCCATTCAAAGCCACCTGTTCCACCGCTTAACTTCAATATAAAACCATTATTCATAGAGCCTGATGAAGAGTATAGAAAAGCAGTACCAGGACCTGGGTCAAAATCTACTGTATCCATAAAATTACCTGCAACGAATACATCGCCCAAAGAGTTAGTACTAATTACTGTTGCGTGTTCTAGCAATTGTCCTCCTATGCCTTTTGCCCATTCATAGTTACCCAAAGGACTTAATTTAAGTACAAAAAAATCATCTATAAAAGTACTGAAAGGATTGATAATTGCAATACCAGGACCTGGGTCAAAATCTACGGCATTGTCAAAAGTACCACAAAGTAGTATGTTGCCTGAATTATCAATTGTCATATCGTTGACAAATTCTAACCCTACACCACCTATACTCTTTGCCCACATAAAATTTCCCGCACTGTTTAGCTGGCAAATATAAAAGTCAGGCATCATGCTGGCAGCGCTAAGATTAAATGTACCTGAACCTGGATCAAAATCATTTGTACCACTAAAAATACCTGTTACAATCACATTTCCTGATGAGATTAAAACTTTTTCAGCAGCAGCAAAACTACCACTATTTCCTTTGAACTGTTTTGCCCAAATTAGCGCCCCTGAGGAGTTATACTTAGCTACAAAAGGATCAACCGAACCACCTGCAATTAAGTTATTTGTAGCGGGACCCATGTCAAAATCAGTAGTATCTTGAAACCTTCCTGCTACGTAAATATCATTAGCAGCATCCGTAGTAATACTGAGTGCTAATTCATACTGTGGACTACCTATTTTTCCTGCCCAAAGAAAACCACCCGATGGACTAAGCTTGACCAAAAACGCATCAGGATTAGAACTTGACCCTGTGGGGGATAAATTATATATACCTGCATCAGGGTCAAAATCTACTACGTCATTAAAACTGCCACATACATAGATATTCCCTAATGCATCTACGGCAACACCTGTGGCTTCTGCATACGAGGTAGAACTACTTGCCTGAAAACTTTTAGCCCATACTAAGGCTCCTAAAGAAGTGTACTTAGCTACAAAAGCGTCTGTTCCTTTGGCTATAAGGTTGAAGGTAGCTGGACCAGGATCAAAATCAACCGTGTCATTAAATCTCCCTACTACATAAGTGTCACCATTGGGTGCAGTGTAAGAGAATAAAATTCCTTCGCTGCTATTCGTACCTGTGGTATGTTTGACCCAAGCGAAAGGATAAGGCACTTGTGCTACCACACTTGAACAGAACAAGACAAGCAATAAAGCAGGAATGAACTGATAAGGTTTCATAGATGAAGAGATTAAATTTGCTCTTTATACGCTGCCGTTGAGAGCAAGTCTTTGAAAACTTCTTGTTTTTGAGTATTCGTATACCTTTGTTGAGTATTTG
>JANWVW010000036.1 GCA_025056095.1 Bacteroidia bacterium | reverse complement strand
GATAGCGTAGCCCGTAGCACGCCGACCTTGTGGGCATGAGCGCAAGCGAAATGCCCACAAGGGCACGCCCAAAAAATTAAATAAAATTCAATCTTTACATAAGAACAAAAAACAGCAGTAGGTCATAGTTTCTTTAAAATGACACTCGGCGCAGTGCGCTCCATTACATACTGTCTGACATAGCTAATAGGAATACGCTCCTGTAGCATAGTATCTCTATCCCGAATAGTTACACATTGGTCCTTAGGCGTTTCATAATCCACAGTAACACAAAAAGGCGTACCTAATAAGTCTTGCCTGCGATAGCGACGCCCAATTGTATCCTTGTCATCTCGAACTACCTTAAAGTCATATTTACACTCTTCTACAATCTTATCGCAAATTTCAGGTAAGCCATCTCGGTTGTTAAGCGGAAAAACGGCTAATTTAATCGGCGCAAGTACAGGATGAATCTTTAAAACTACACGAAGTTCAGTTTTGCCCTCTGCGGTAGGCGCTTGCTCTTCATGATAACCTTCAAATAGTATCATCAAAAAAGCTCTGTCTGCTCCGATAGAAGTCTCTACTACATGAGGTACATAACTCTGCTTGCGTTCAGGGTCGTAATATTCTAACTTTTTGCCACTGTACTGAATGTGTTGAGATAAATCAAAATTACCACGAGCATGAATTCCTTCTACTTCCTTAAATCCGAAAGAGAATTGATATTCAATGTCGCAAGCGGCTTTTGCATAATGGGCAAGCTTGATATGGTCATGATAACGTAAATGTTCTGCGGATATACCTATTGCTTTATGCCATTGCAAACGTTTTTCTTTCCAATATTCGTACCATTGCATTTCTTCATCAGGGGCTACAAAAAATTGCATCTCCATTTGTTCAAACTCTTTCATTCTGAATAAAAATTGACGGGCTATTATCTCATTCCTAAATGCCTTGCCAATCTGAGCTATTCCCATAGGTAGTTTGCCCCTGTTTGTTTTGACTACGTTTGTAAAATTGACGAATATTCCCTGTGCAGTTTCAGGGCGAAGGTAAATCTCCATCCCTTGACCTGCTACGCTGCCTACCTCTGTTTTGAACATCAAATTGAATTGCCGTACTTCGGTCCAATTCCTTGTGCCTGATACAGGACAAGCGATCTCGCATTCTATAATCAAATCGTACAAGCCTTTTAGGTCATTGTTGTCTAAACATTGTGCTAAACGTTTTTCTATAATTTCAGCTTGTTCTTTTTTGCCTTTTTTACGCAATTTTTCAATGTGCTCTTCTACTAACACATCGGCACGGTAACGCATTTTAGAGTCTTTGTTATCAATTAAGGGATCATTGAACGCATCTACGTGTCCTGATGCTTTCCAAGTGGTAGGATGCATAAAAATGGCTGCATCTATTCCGAGTATGTTTTGGTGGAGTTGGGTCATACTAAGCCACCATATATTTTTGAGATTGCGTTTGAGTTCGTTGCCGATAGGTCCGTAGTCGTATACTGCGCTTAAACCTTCGTAAATTTCTGAACTTGGAAAAACGAATCCGTATTGTGTACAGTGGGACACAATTTTTTGAAACAGGTCTTGATTTTTCATGTAGCAAAGGTAATAATCAAAGGGCGTGTAAAAAAGATGTATTTTTTTTGGGCGTGCCCTTGCCCACACTTCGCTTACGCTTGTGTGGGCAAGGTCGGCGTGCTTCGGGCTACGCTTTCGCTTCGGTGCTTCGCTTCGCTCCGCACTGGGCTATCGCCCACCCTCCGCATGCCTCACGCAAATGATATTTTAGCTTTGAATAAACAAGCTTTGCCGTAATTGCCCCACAGACTTTTCAAATTCCCCTTTCAGCTTAAAGCAATCCCAATAACTTGAATGTCATCATTTTGCTCTCCATATTGATAATTTTCAATTTCTTGTAAAAGTAGTTCTTTTATTTTTGGCATAGGTAAATGACCATTGTTAGCTATAAATGAGTTAAGTTTTTTGAGAGAATATTTTTTATTGTGAAGATTGGTCATATCTTTTATTCCATCCGTAAAGAGAAAAATTTTGTCCTTAGGCGTACACTCCATTCTATAAGTTTGATAAGGTTCATTTTCTACACCTTTGAGATAAAATCCAACAGGATGCTTCTGTCCGTTTAATATTGTCGTATTTCCTTGGGAGTAAAGTATAAGCTTAGAATGCGCCGCGGTGTAATAAAAATGATTAGGATTATCCAAAGGAAGAGCTACTATACAAATATCTCCGCTTTCTACATTTACTTCTGTTTGTTCAACAGCTATACCTTGCAAATAATTTTTATGAATAGCGTTGAGTAATTCATGAATGTAAGAAGGGTGTTCCAGGTTGTAAAAATACTGCGAAAGCAGAGTTGTAAAAGTAATTGCCAAAAGTCCGCCTGAAACACCATGACCTGTAGCATCGCCTATGGCTACATACAAATAGTTATCTTTTTGTTTAGACCAGTAAAAATCTCCACTGACATAAGAGTGTGGCTTCAAAATATGAAAGTACTGATCTTTGGGTAAATAATTAGATAAACGAAGTGGGCGACTAACAATTTTTTGAGTAATCTGTCCGCTGATAAGCCCCTGCCGTATGTCCTGGTAAGACATTTCTAACTTATCATAGAGTTCTTGGAGTACCATGTTATTCTGTTTAAGCTCTTCATTTTGGCTTTCTATCTCAACTTTGAGTTCCATTAAGTGCATTTCTTTTTCTTTTTCGGAAGTTATGTCTACAAAAGATGCAATATATCCTTGAAGACTATTGAGCAGAAAAGTATAGCTGTTGAGCATAAACCATTTAGCCGCGCCCTCTACATGGATTTGAAATACGTGCCCTTTAACTTCTTGATTTTGAGTAATAAGATTGAGTATGTTTTCATATATTACTGGTTCTCGTATTAGGTCAGACAGGTAAATTCCATTGTAGAATTTTGACAGAGTAATCTGGAACGATTCTAATAAAAGTCTATTTGCAAATACTATCTTGTTCGTATTCTTTTGTATAATACAAAGAGGATACGGAGACTTTTCTATAAAAGTTCTTATTTTTTCGTCTAGCTCTTTTATCTTACGCTCTAATTCTTGATTATTTCTCAAAGTTTGAGCATAGTCGTTAGAAGGAATAAGGTAAATTTGAGTTTCGTGTTCATCTTTAATTTCTAGTTTTTGAAAAGTAGCCTCTCCAATTTCTATGAAATCATAGTTGGGCGTATTCAAAATTTTTTGTGTGGATTGAGCAATTTCTTCATCCCACCCTGCAGAGGTATAGACCACTTCCCCTTTGCTATTAGTTACGCAAAGGGGTAAAAGTATTTTTCGAGGTGCGGATAAAGCACTGAATAACTTCACCATATTACTTTCCCATAGATGCTAAAAACTGTTTGAGTTTTTCATACCCTTGAGGAGTAGTAATCTCTACATCCGCTTCAAATTCTACTATTTCAGAAGCTATTTGCTCGCCATTTTCTAACTTCATTTCAAAATTTACCCCAAAGTCTTTTCTATTTAGCTTTCCATAAACTTTAAAGCCCAAGCGGGGTTCACCTGTCAAATCCTTTAATATGCTATTAGTAAGCTGCCCCTCAAAGGTAATACTTTTTTCTATTCCTTTGATAGTAACTAAACCTTGCATAGTGAATCTTTTTAGGGGTTTCCATGTAACATTTGTGCTACGGAATTTGATTGTAGGATACTGCTCAACATCTAAAAATTCAGGAGATTTGATATGCCAGTCCCGTTGAGGAAAATCTGTATTCACAGTGTGAGCTGGAATAGTAAGCTCAACACTCAAATCATTGAGGCTGGGTAAGGTAGCTTTAACTTTACCTTCAATTTCCCTAAACGACCCTACTACCTCTGCAATCTCCATGTGTAATACTTTAAAGTTTATCTTTGTATGAACGGAGTCTACTACCCACTCTGTTGCGTTAGTTTCTATCACCTTAGGATTTGGAACTTTAGACTCTGCCGCATTGGGCGCATGTTTTCCCCCAAATATCCGTTTAATGAATCCAATTAGGCTTGTCATAGGCTTATTGGCTAAAAGTTTTGCAAATATAACAAATGTATAAAAAAGATATTCATTAACTCAAGTATCAATATTAAAAATAAGGTTTAGTTTCAGATAATGCTTATATTTCTGATAAATAAGGTTTTAAGTCTTTTTTTGAAGAGATTTAAGCGTGTTTAAGTAGCTTTTTGTAAATGTTTTCAAACGTTTATCATTACCTGTATGCTGTATTACTTGGGTCTTTCCGTTGACCGAGTTGTTGTTTTGATAGTCATTTTTGGCATAGAACACGCCCAATCTTTGCTGTAAATTTTCTGTAGAGCGTACGTCCATTTGGTTATTTAGTGCCATTTTGAGTAACTGCATGCTATTGATAAAGTCAGGATTGTTTTGGTCCAGTAAAGCATTAGCTACGGCTATCATGAGAGTAGGATTATTTTTTTGCTTAGTGTATTCCAGTAAAGTTAAATGATTCAAATCAAACGTAATTTTAAGATTATCGGCTTGCCATTGTGAAGTAGCAGAGATATACTTATTGATTAGCTCTGTAAAACGGGCATTTTGATAGAGTTTTTCTATCTCATTCATGCTGTTTTGATAAGTTACTGCGGATTGAATTCTTGCTTTACGTTCTTGCGCAGTGCTTATGTTGAGATTGCATTCAGGATTTTGCTTAGTTTTATCAATGGCTTTTTGGTATTCTGCATCTGCTTGAAGAAAATTTTTATTCTGCTCGTGAACTTTACCTAAGTTAGTCAAGGCTTCTACTTCATTTTGGGCATTGATACATATTTGAGAAAATAATTTACTTTGTAGCTCATTGATTTGAGTATTGGCAGCAGCATCTTGTTGTAAATTATACTCTACTTGAATACTGCGCATAGTATTGAGTGCTGTTTTTGCTTCATTTAGATTGTTTTGTTTAACCATTAGCAAACCATAGTCATACTTATTTTGGATAGCTATTTTAGCAGCTTGTTGCTGTAAAACA
The DNA here is from genome assembly GCA_025056095.1 of Bacteroidia bacterium. Taxonomy (NCBI): domain Bacteria; kingdom Pseudomonadati; phylum Bacteroidota; class Bacteroidia; species Bacteroidia bacterium. The sequence goes on along the minus strand of JANWVW010000036.1, from coordinate 13,032 downwards.
GGAATTTGGTTATTCACGTTTACAGGGTACTGCTGCTGAATAATCAAAGCTTGTTTGAGCTTATCCAAAGCAGATACGCCATTTTTTTGCTGAATAAATGTTTGAGCTTCTTGCACGTACGCAGTATACTGTTTTTGTTTAAGTTGTTGATATTTAGTTTGCAAAGCACTCAAATCTGTAACATAGCTGCTGTATTGCTGCTGAAATTTGACTGCATCAGCGTAGGCATTTTCAGCTTGAATGAAATTGTTATTTTGTGTAAAAGACTCCATTTGAATAATTTTTTGGTTAAAAATCTGCTGTACTACGTTTTTAAGTTGATTTTGTGCATTAGTAAGGCTATTTTGCTCTATTTCAGGGTGATATTTAGCATATTGCAAAGCTTCTTCAATTTTGGAACGTTGTAAGTCCAAAGGAAGTTGGGGGTTAGTGGCTTCTCGCATTTTTTTGTCAAATATTTTATTGATAGTGTTTTTGAGTTCAAAGCGGGCTTTATCTACGGCACTATTATCCACTTCGGGGTTATTTTGAGCATACTGCAAAGCATTTTCTAGTCCTTTTCTTTGCTCCTCTAAATCATTTTGCAGCATTGCTTCGCGTATCATGTTCTCTAAAACGGTAGTTTTAATACCTTTTATTTTATTAGAAATAACAGGTTCACAGTTAAGTTGTTCATTTTGGCAGATGATTTTAGCGGCTTGCACGGCATCTAGAGCTAAGTTAGGATTTTTAGCTTGCATAGCTTTATCTGCACGATTGAGATAAAAATTGACTACATCACTCAAAATAGCTTGGGCATCTTTGATAATACCAGGTTCCCCCATACTGAACTGCTTAGCCGTACGAGCTAATTGGGCAGCTTTTTCAGGATTATTTTCTTGTAACTCTAACTGTGCTAAGGGCAGCATCGCAGGAGCAAACTGTGGATTGGCCGCTAATGAATTTTCAAACATTTTTTTAGCCATACCACGCTGATTTTGCTGCAAAAGTGCCATTCCCCTTTGATAAAAAATAATGTGTGCATTTGCTTTGGTTTGGTTAATTTCATTGCGTTTTTGAGCAGCTAAAGTCATAACTTGGTTCATTTGGGCAGAGAAATTGGCAGGGTCTTGCTTGTTTAACTCTAATTCTTCCATGTACCTTTGAGCAATAATAGCGTTGATTTTTTGTTCTACGGCAATAAGTTTCTGTTCCTCCATAGGTAGAAGGTCTATATTGGTAGACTGTACGCTCATAGCTTGGGAAAGTAAAGCAGGCAAAATTTGACTATCTGCGTAATATTGGTCAACTTTATCGGCAAAAGCTAAAAAAGCAGTGGTTTGCTCGGGAAAATTGCCTAAGGATAATTCTGCAATACTTAGCTCATAACTATTTAGCTCAATAGAGTCCTTAGTATAAGCGTAGTTTTCTTGCACTAATACAGGTAAATGAAAATCTTTGGTGTAAAATACTTTTTCGTAGTAAGGTGAAGCCGTTCGGGCAGTTTTATGCTTTAACTGTATTTTTATACTTTGTATACCCGGTTTAACCTTACTTTCTATGTTAAAGCCGCGATAAAGATTATCCCCTGAAAAAGTATATTCTGTTTGTGCTACGTAAATTTCAAACTGTTGAGCAGGTCTTAGCGTTAGTTTTCTTTGTAGTTTGATTTGAATAGACCATTCTAATAGGTTTAGAGGCTTGTTGTAATAGTTTTTCAGCCGATTAAATATCACATTTGTAGGATGATTGGTTTCTGCGGAGTTGTACTTGATAGAGAAATTTTTTGTGGTAACCTCGTTGTAAAATACTTGATGGATACTGTATTGAGCTATGCAAAAATTATGTATCCCCCAAAACAGAGCAATGTTAAATACCAAGCTATTTAATCTCATAGCTGTACAAAGTTAAGTTTTGGTCTAATCAAGTACGTATTGTACAAATTTGGTAAAACTTGTTCGTATATGCAAAAGCGAACAAATGAAAATCTATTTGCGCATTTTGAGTAAAGTTAATCAGCTTAGATCAGTAACTAATTGCAAATAACACTCTTTGAGTAGATTTTCTACCTGAATAGACACATTTACCCTCTTCTTGTGGATTATCCAAAGGAATGCAGCGGATTGTAGCTTTGGTAAGCTCTTTAATTTTAAGCTCGGTTTCAGTTGTACCATCCCAATGGGCTTCAATAAAGCCGCCTTTTTCATTCAGTACGCTTTCAAAATCTTTGAAATTATCTACTCGTGTAGTCATGTTTTTTCTGAAATTGAGTGCTCTTTGATAGATTGTGTTTTGTATGTCTTTAAGTAGGTCTTCAACTTTTTGGACTATATTATCCGTACTCAATATTTGTTTAGCTTTGGTATCTCTGCGGGCTATTTCTACGGTATTATTTTCTACATCACGAGGACCTATGGCAATACGCAAAGGTACACCTTTTAGTTCATATTCTGCATATTTCCAACCTGGCGTGTGTTCTTTTCGAGCGTCTATTTTATAGCGAATACCTGCCTTTTTCAATTCTTGGGCTAATATTTCACACTGAGCAGTTACTTTTTGGTACTCTTCTTCGGATTTATGAATAGGGATGATAATCACTTGGTAAGGTGCTAATTGTGGGGGTAATACTAATCCATCATCATCAGAATGAGCCATAATCAATGCACCAATCAAGCGAGTGGATACTCCCCATGAAGTTGCCCATGCGTATTCCCATTTATTTTCTTTGGTAAGAAACTTAACGTCAAAAGCTTTGGGAAAATTTTGACCCAAGAAGTGTGAAGTCCCTGCTTGTAGAGCTTTTCCGTCTTGCATCAAAGCTTCTATACAATAGGTTTCAACTGCACCTGCAAAACGTTCATTAGCGGTTTTCACTCCCTTAATAACAGGTAAAGCCATGTATTGTTCAGCAAAAGTGAAATATACATTAAGCATTTTAAGAGTTTCTTCCATAGCTTCTTCTTGGGTAGCGTGTGCGGTATGTCCTTCTTGCCATAAAAATTCTGTGGTTCGCAAAAAAATGCGCGTGCGCATCTCCCATCTTACCACGTTTGCCCACTGATTGATAAGCAAAGGCAAGTCTCGATAAGATTGTATCCAGTTCTTGTACGTTGACCAAATAATAGTTTCGGAAGTAGGGCGAACGATGAGTTCTTCTTCTAACTTAGCTTCGGGATCTATTATTACTCCTTTACCTTCGGGGTCATTTTTCAATCTGTAATGGGTTACTACTGCACACTCTTTTGCAAAACCTTCTACGTGTTGTGCTTCTTTGCTTAAAAAAGATTTAGGAATAAATATTGGAAAGTAAGCGTTTACGTGTCCTGTTTCTTTGAACATTTTGTCCAATGTATTTTGCATCTGTTCCCATATAGCGTATCCATAAGGTTTTATGACCATGCATCCTTTTACAGGGCTATGCTCTGCTAGTTCAGCTTCTTGGATGAGTTGGTTATACCATTGGGAAAAATCTTGACTTCTAGGAGTGAGTTTTTTTGCCATAATGCTGCAAAACTACAAAAAACGCATTTTGAATGTACGTGGTTTTTTTTGGTCTATTAAAAATGCAACTTATGTGTAGGTCTATTTTTGTTTAAGGTAAAGGATGTTTTATTAAGTTTTATTTTTTTGGGCGTGCCCTTGCCCACACTTCGCTGCGCTGGTGTGGGCAAGGGTCGGCGTGCGTCGGGCGACGCTAACGCTTCGGTGCTGCGCTTCGCTCCGCACTGGGCTAACGCCCACCCTCCGCATGCCTCACGCAGAAAATTTCACTTCATCTTGACCGCAATTTAAACCTCACTCTACTTTCAGAATGCGACAATAGTCTGCGAATATTGCTTCTATGAGTATAAACCACAAATAAAAATATCCCAAAACCTGATAATATAAACCAAAGCCGATAGTGATACTCCCCAAAAATATTGAACATTAACACCGTAATCGGATAAGCAAACACTGCACAAATAGAACTCAAAGAAACAAATTTTGAAATAAACAACACAACACAAAATACTAACAAACATAATATCGCAATTTGCCAATTGATGGCTAACATAACTCCTAATAAAGTGTTAATCCCTTTTCCACCTCTGAATTGCGCCCAAATAGGAAATACATGTCCAATTACTGCACTTATGCCTAATATCATTTGTAAAGGTAAAAGTGGATACACAGGGTCTATCAAAAAAGTAGGAATAGCACTTTTATGTACCTCGTTTGCTAAACTTATCGCAGCTACTCCTTTCAAAATATCTACAACTTGAACAGCGATTCCTGCCTTAACTCCCAGTACCCGAAAAGCATTTGTGCTTCCCGAATTTCCTGAGCCTTTTGTGCGTATATCTATACCGTAAAATACTTCACTTATCCACAGCGCTGTGGGAATAGAGCCTATTAGATAGGCAAACAGTATTGCAATAATACAGCACATCATACGTTACAAAATTTTGCTTACTTCTCTGTTGATAAACTCCTGAGCTACTCTGCTAGGATAGATGTTTTCTTCGGAAGCTAATTCAAAAACAGCTTTAGCAAAGTCTATATTCGTGCTATTTTCATCCATGCGGCTTAGTACGCGATGGTGCAGAGTTAAAGTTTGCTCCTTCGCCATAATCACATTTGCCCAAGCTTCTATGCTCATGTAAATTTGTTGTGAACAAATGTGCTCAAATTCTGTACGTATTTCTTCTACCAAGTTTTTATGCAGAATAATAGCAGGTATAGTGCCCATACTACTATGTCTGGGTATGCTGCTTTCAGGCGATATTCTTTGTAAGAAAATAGTTGCCCGTTCGTATGCAGCCATTTTAAGAGGTAAAGTTTGGGACTGCGCCTCTAATTTTATTCTTAATCTTTCTCTTTCTAACTGTTGATTCAAAAAGCTTCTTACTAATAGGTAAACTCCTGCTAATGTAACCAAAGAGGGAACTGTATAGCGTAGTATCTCTAAAATGACTTGCATAAAATGCAAAATTACATATATTTTTATGTCCAATTGATGTAAGATTGTTTTTGTTTCTAAAAATTTGATTGATTTCTACGTTTTCTTTTGTTAATCATTATGGATAAATACTTAACTTTGCTTGCCTACTTTAATACTTAACTAAAAAATTATGGATTTGCTGGAAAATATTATCCGTAATCTTGACAAAGGAGAGGTAAAAACTTTCAGAACCATGGGCAGAAAACTGCAAGGTGAAGAAGGTACACAATACTTACAACTCTTTAACTACATCCGCGACAATAAACTCTCCTCTGATGAGATTATGAAAGCAATGGGACTAGCGGACAATCCAAACGCTTATTACAGATTGCGAAATCGGTTAGTAGATATAGTTACGAAAATGTTAGTTTTTATCCATTATGACCACAGTTTACATACAAGCACATACGTTAATTTAGCTTTTTCAGAAATTTTAAGCCGTAGAAATATGGCAGAAGAAGCTTTGTATTTTTCAGAAAAAGCCCTCAAAAATGCACAAACCATAGAAGATAACGAACTTTTAGCTCATGCACTTACACAAATTATCACCATTAAGCAAAATGTGTTATATCAAGACACCACAGAATTACGAAAACAAAGAGAAATTGCTTTTGAAAGAGAAAAAGAGCTACGAGAAATCGATGATTATGTATCCCAAGCTATTTTAGAATTGAGAAAAATTAATTTCTCAAGCAACTATTATGAGTTCAAACATAGTGTAGAACGTTTGCTTAATAAACTGAATGTTAAGGGAAGCATAGCCCAGTCAGGTAGGGCGCGTATTTTTATTACAAGCAATATTCTGCACCTTTTGTTACAACAAGGTCGCTACGCCCATGCAAAGGAGTACTTTATCGAACAGTATAACGCTATGCAACGCGACGAGGTGTTCAATGAGGCTAATCATGATAAAAAAATTATTCTACTAGACCTCTATATTAACATCTTAATATACAATAACGAACTTGAAAGTGCTCTAAATCAAAACCAGGAACTATGGCAAGAACTTCAAAAGTACGACAAAGCTTTTCTTAACTCATACGAATTTTTATATCATAAAAATCTCTACGTTGTACATACAGCAAAAGGAACTTTGAGAGAATATTTACCTCAATTTGTAGAGTTTTACCAAAAAGCATCTAAAATGAAAAATAAATTCTACAACACGCACTTTGAACTTATTACAATCATCAATTTAATTATTGCTTATTTTTCAATTGAAGAATATGCTAAAGCCACAGAACTTTGCCAAAAGCTCTTTCAACACAAAGGTTTTGAGCAAATGGCAGAAGAATATGTTTTTGGTACTAAACTTTTATATGCCGTAATCTTATATGAAAAAAATGAACTTGAAGAATGCCTTAAAAAACTAGAATCTATTCAAAAAGAACACAAAGAGTTTTTACTTCAAAAATCTGCCAAAGCAGATGGATACTTTATTCAAATTTTGCAATACTTGTGTCAAGGGGGCAGAACCATTCATGATAAAGCCTTATCTACTTTAATACGTAAATGTATATTCAAAGCCAATCAAAAGTGGCCAGGTTCAGTAATTTTGTACTACAAAGTCTGGATTCATGCTCACTACAATCATCAAAACTATTACGATACTTTTATCTACCTTATCAACACTAAACAGATATAACTTTTGATTATCAAATTTTTAGACAAACCTTTTTCTGATTTCTTTTAATTTTTAACAACTTTTGATGATTGTATCAATTTTTATTGTATATTAGTTTTGCAATCTGATAAAAAGTACGGTGTTACAGGTTTGTTATTTAGATATGAAAGATATCTTGTTAGAAACCCTGAAGACATATTTTGGGCATAACTCCTTTCGTGGTAATCAGGAAAGCATTATCCGAAACATTTTGCAGAAAAAAGATACTTTTGTCATTATGCCTACTGGGGCAGGCAAGTCAATATGCTATCAGTTACCTGCTATTTTAATGGAGGGGATGGCAGTGGTCATTTCGCCACTTATTGCCTTGATGAAAAATCAAGTTGACCAACTCAATGCACATGGCATAGAATCTTACTTTCTCAATAGTTCATTAACTAAAAAAGAAGCTAACGCTATACGTGAGCGAATAAAAAAACAACAAGTAAAATTGTTATATGTAGCTCCCGAAACTCTTGTCAAACCCGATTTTATTGACTTTATAAAGCAAGTTAAAATTTCATTTTTTGCTGTGGATGAAGCCCACTGTATTTCCGAGTGGGGGCATGATTTTCGCCCTGAGTATCGTAAAATTAAACAGGTAGTTAACCAAGTAGGAGAGAATATACCCATTATCGCACTCACTGCTACTGCTACCCCTAAGGTCCAAGCAGATATTCAAAAAAACCTGCAAATGCTAGATGCGCAAGTTTTCAAATCTAGCTTTAACAGAACTAATTTGTACTACGAAGTACGCCCCAAAGTAGACGCAGTAAAGGAAATTATCAAGTATGCCAAAGCAAACAAAGGTAAAGCAGGAATAGTTTATTGTTTAAGTCGCAAAAAAGTAGAAGAAATTGCAGAAATTCTCAATGTCAATGGTATAAAAGCCCTTCCTTATCACGCAGGCTTAGATAGCCATACGCGCGAAACTAACCAAGATAAATTTCTCAATGGCGATATAGATGTTATTGTTGCTACCATTGCTTTTGGAATGGGAATAGATAAGCCCGATGTACGCTATGTTATTCATTATGATGTACCTAAAAGTTTAGAAGGATATTATCAAGAAACAGGGCGCGCAGGCAGAGATGGATTAGAAGGGCGATGCATTATGTTCTACAATCATCAAGATATTCTTAAACTAGAAAAGTTCATGAAAGACAAAAGTCTAAGTGAACGCGAAACCGCTAAACAACTCTTGATGGAAGTAGCAGCTTACTGTGAAACTTCTATTTGCAGACGCAAATTTTTACTCCATTATTTCGGTGAAGAGTATGATGAGAGCCTTTGTAAAAAAAGTGGTAAGTGTGATAACTGCCTAAATCCCAAAGTTACTTTTGAAGCAAAGAACTATGCTACACTGTTCCTTAAAGCCGTCGTAGAAACCAAAGAAAAATGTACAGCTAGTCATTTAATCCATATCCTTACAGGAGCAGAAGTCAAAGCCATTAAAGACTTTGGACATGATAAATTATCTGTATATAAAAAAGGCTCTGACCTTTCAGAAAAAGATTGGGAAGCAGTAGTTAGACATCTACTTGTTTATGATTATGTTAAAAAAGACATTGACACGTATGGCTTTATCCGCATGCAAGAAAAAGGGCATAACTTTTTACGTGCCCCACACAGCTTAATCGTAGCCAAAGATAGAGATTATCATCATGAAAAAGCAGAATCTATAGAATTAGAAGACTTCAAAACCTACGACGAGGTACTTTACGATAAACTGCTCAAACTACGAAAAGAAATCTCTATTCAGAAAAAATTACCCCCTTATGTAATATTTCAAGAGACTTCTTTGGAAGACATGGCTACGCGCATGCCTGTTACAGAGCAAGAATTTCTCAACATTGTAGGAGTAGGCAAAGGCAAGTTTGAAAAATTCGGCAGACCCTTCTTAGAACTGATTAAAAAGTATGTCAAAGAAAATGCTATTGAAAAAGATGAAGAAGAAATCATAATTCGCACTAATCCCCCAACTAAAACCTCCAATAAACTCTTCATTATACAACAAATTGACCGCAAAATACCTCTTGAAGATATAGCTAGACTTAAATCTCTCACTTATGAAGAAGTGTTGGATGACATTGAACAAATTATCAATTCAGGTACCCGCCTTAACCTGGACTACTACATCAAAGAAAAGGTTGACCAAGATAAAATACAAGAAATCATGGACTACTTCATGAAGTCCCAAACTGATAGCATAGAGGAAGCTCAAAAACACTTAGCAGATGATATAGAAGAGTGGGAAATTAAGTTAGTCAAAATGAAATTTCTTAGCGAAATGGGCAATTAGTATATGAAAATTGCTATTATTGGAACAGGCAAGCTGGGCAGTACGGTGCTTGAACTCAACAAAAAGCACACAGTTTCTTACGCTATAAACTCAAAAAATAGTCATTTAATTCAAGATATAAATCGCTCAAACACAGAGGTAGTCATTCACACGGCTACTCCGCAGCAAGTTATACCTGACGCAAGAATTTTACTTCCAAAAGGTCTTAAAATGATTATTGCTACCACAGGTTTTGATAAAAACGCTCTTCAACAGCTTATTCAAGAACACCAATCCACAGTAGTACAAGATGGCAACTTCTCAATTGGAGTGAACATCTTATTTATGCTTAACACTTATTTAGCAAAACTCATGAATCATTTTCCTGAATATGATGTAGCTATACATGAAATTCATCATAACTTAAAAAAAGACGCACCTGGCGGTACTGCCATACAGCTTGCAGAAGATATTATTAAGCACTTAAATCGTAAGCATTCATGGACAGTACCTCACCAAACCATTCAACCTAACCAAATCAGCGTATCTGCAGCACGAATAGGCAGCGTGATAGGTACGCATGAAATCATATATGACTCAAACATTGACACCCTTTATCTGAAACACGTAGCTAAAAATAGACAAGGTTTTGCACAAGGGATTCTTATGGCAGTGGAATTCTTAGAAAAAAATCCTGATATAAAAGGTTGGATAAAAATGCAGCAGATTATTGAACATTTTTTGTCTAAAATTTAAGCCTTACGCTTGACTTTTTGAAAAAAATTTAGTTTATTGCACTCTACGAAAAAGCAAAAAACTGTATGGAACTAAATATTGAGATTACTTTAGCTTCGCGTTCTCGTATTCATGAAGTTGATTTTGAATCACTAGGATTCGGAAAGCACTTCACAGACCATATATTTATTGCAGAATATAAGGACCAAACTTGGCAGAATGCTAGAATTATACCCTTTCAAAACTTATGTATAAACCCTGCTTTAAGCGCTTTGCATTACGGGCAAAGTATCTTTGAGGGCATGAAAGCATTTAAGTATGCAGATGGCAGCGTTGTTTTATTTAGACCTGAAAAAAATTGGAGTCGTCTAAACGCATCAGCTTATAGGTTGTGTATGCCCCAAGTGCCAGAAATTCTATTTATGGAGGGACTTAAAATTTTTGTAGATATTGAGCGTAACTGGGTACCTTCAGGGCAAGGGGAAGCTTTGTATTTACGCCCCTTACTTTTTGCCACAGACAGTTTTTTAGGAGTAAAACCTTCGGAAAATTATATGTTTTTGATTATGGCTTCACCAGTTACTAAATACTACACTAAACCTCTACGAATTTTAGCGCAGCAACAGTACGTACGTGCTGTACGTGGGGGAGTAGGGGCAGCAAAAGCCGCAGGAAACTATGCCGCAAGCTTACTCGCTACTCAACAGGCTAAACAACAAGGTTATGACCAAGTTCTATGGCTAGATGCTTTGCAATTATCTTTTGTCGAAGAATCAGGCACAATGAATTTATTTTTTGTTATTGACAACGAAGTTTATACCGCACCCGCTACACCTGAAGGGACAATCCTTATGGGTGTTACCCGAGATTGTGTAATCACTTTACTAAAAAAGTGGGGCTATACAGTTCATGAAAAAGCATTGAGCATATATGAACTTGTACAAGCTTACCAAGAAAATACCTTTCAAGAAGCTTTTGGGACGGGTACTGCTGCTGTTATTACCCCTATTTCATGCATAGGTTTTCAAGATCAAACCCTAATACCTAAAGCCCACCTTGATTACGGACCAATTAGCCAAAAGCTTTATGATACCTTAACAGGCATTCAAAGAGGTACTATTCCTGATGAATTTAATTGGATTGTTCGCGTGCCCGAATATATTCCTTACACATAGCCCAAAAATTTTTACGCTTACTCAAAGAGTGCATACAAATACTCATAATCAGGCTTTAGCTACCAACGTAAAACAAAGACATGCGTAAAAGTAGGTAATTTTAATCCAAAACTTATGAAGTATAGTGCTTTCAAATTAGCTTGGCTTGCTCTCATTCTGCTGTTATTTTGGGGATGTGGAAAAGATGAAGAAGAACCCACTTCCGCAACAGCAAGCTTAACTGCATCCCTTGATGACTTTGTGGGAACGTACAAGATAGGTCCAGGCAGTTACTACGTACCGCTGGATGATAGTGGCAATCCCATTTGGAGCGAAAAAGTGGATATTTCTAACGAAGAGATTCAGGTACAGAAAGGTAGTGGGGATACGTTAATTTTGAAAAGTCCTACTTTGGGAACAGTGAAAGTAAAAGGGACTGTGGTAGGTAACAAGGTCAACTTACAGATTAGCCCACAAGAATACACAGGTTCATTGAGACCTAGTGTTGCTACGGGAATTATTTCCACTACGGAGTTATTTTACTTCATTAAGGAGAACAATGGTAAGAAGTATTTAGACTCTAATTCGGGCAATGGAATTTTTAACATTACTTTGAGCAGGGCAGGTAACAAGTATCAAGTTGCTATAAGAAGAACAGGGGTTGCTTAATTAACTAACGATAAGTAAGAACCCACCATTCGTACAGATTGGTGGGTTTTTCAGTTTTTATGTGAGTAGGTTTTAAGTCTGTTTTGCTTTTGTCCAAAGAATAAGGTTTTTAATTTTTTGGGCGTGTCCTTGTGGGCGCTTCACTGCCTTCATACCTACAAGGGCGATATTCTGCGGGCTAAGTCCAAAATGCCCCTGACCTAAGTGCAGCGAGGAGTATGCTCAAAAAATCTAAATATAATCAAAAAGTTCTTTGGCAAAAGGGTTGGACGTTTGACCGTGTTTCTTCAAAGATTGAAGTAGAGGTGTATGAGATTTAAGCGTCCCAATTCTAAAACAGTATTACGAACGTAGAAAGAATTTTGGAAGCAATAGTCGACAGCAAAGTGAATACCCTGTAAGAATCAATGCTTTACTTGCCACTTATTAAAATGCTTGGTCAGTAGCCTTTGTACTGCACTTTTTTCAGTAAAAAAGCCCTTTGGCTACTCGGTTAATAGCCATTTTGGTGCTATCTGCGTTTATAGGAACTAAGTTTTTATTCTATCACACAGGACTATGTATTTTGCTCAGAAGGTGGAGTAGTTTTTTTCTTTTTCTTACGTTTTCTATACACGCCGTATGTACCACGGACAATTTTACCTCTTTTTGTTCTTCTATCGCCTTTTCCCATAGTTTTTCAAAACTTGCTGCAAAAATAGTAAAACCTTTTTGCAACGCAATAATCAAACTAAAAAGAGGAGTACCTTTATTTTGGTTTGATTTGAACCAAAAAGTTCATTCGGTAGCAGGTCAGTTGTAGCTAACAAGTTGAAATGTCCATAAAGCAGCAAATAGCTAAGAAGTTTGAATTAATAACTCATTTATGCGTATAATTGCATTAAAGTTTCTAAGTTCTATGAATGAAAAGCCATACCAAGGCTATGAGTTAGCCAGCAGAGGAAGACGCTTGCTAGCGGCTATTATCAACGGAATCATAATAAGTGTAATAACCTCAAGTATCACACAAGCCCTAGGCACATCTATAAATTTTACAGACCTGTTAAGTATAAGAACGTTCAAAGATTTTGAAGAGGTGTTGGAAGCTGCAAGTGATTCTAATAATATCTTAATCAATGCGTTGGTGGATATTTCAGTATGCGGTTTATATGGATACTTATGCTATCCTCATTTAAAAGGGACGCTTGGGCATAGAATTTTAGGCATGCGGGTAATTAACATAAATAGAGCTACTTTAACTGCAAAGGAAGGGGCTATTAGAGAATTGCTAAAACAAGCTCCTTTTACGTTGAGTGATATATCTGCTCCGTTGAGGTTAGGCATTTCAAGTCTTATCAATTTAGCGGCGCTTATTTATAGTATTTGGTTGCTTTGGGATGAAGACAAGCAAAATGTTTATGACAAAATAGCCAAAACATACGTAGTTATGGACAGAGAGCCCTTAGTGTTAAATGATAACAACGAAGATAATGTTGTGAACGATACTATATAAGTTTTTTTTGGGCGTGCCCCTTGCTGACGCAAGGGTCGGGGCATTCCGCACTGCGCTTCGCTTCGGTACTTCGCTAAC
>JANWVW010000035.1 GCA_025056095.1 Bacteroidia bacterium | reverse complement strand
ACGGTTGTGGTGATGACATCAAGGATGTATTCTTGGGGTCTGACTTGGAGGTCAATAATTTCTTCTTGGAGTAGGTCAGATAGAAGGAGTTTTGCAATTTGGATATCTTCCATCAGGTACTTGAATACAACGTCATACGCAGGGTTTGCAATTTTTATCATGGTACAAAAATAAACAGAAGAGCTTAATTTTAGTTTTTAGCGACGTTTTACCTTGTTTTAATTTGATTATCAGGCATGTAAGAGGTTAAACTTTGGATAAATGGATTTAGTGTGTTTTTTCTGCGTGAGGCATGCGAAGGGCGTGCGTCAGCACGGTGCGCAGCGAAGCGTAGTGCGGAATGCCCCGACCCTTGCGTCAGCAAGGGGCACGCCCAAAAAGAAAATTATTTGTCAGATATTTAATTCAAACCCTTGCAGTACACTCTAACTCTTTTTTCAAAAACTTAGCTGTGATAGAATTAGCCACCGTAATAATATGCTCGGGCGTACCTTCTGCTACAATATAGCCCCCATTCTCTCCCCCCTCTGGACCTAAATCAATAATGTGGTCAGCAATTTTAATTACGTCTAAATTATGCTCTACTATCAGTACAGTGTTGCCCTTGTCTACTAAACGTTGTAATACATCCGTGAGCTTTTTAATGTCTGAAAAGTGTAAGCCCGTAGTAGGTTCATCCAAAATATAAAAGGTTTTGCCCGTGTCTCTTTTTACTAATTCAGTAGCAAGTTTGATTCGCTGGGCTTCCCCACCTGAAACCGTAACCGAAGATTGACCTAAGGTCATATATCCTAAACCTACATCGTTGATAGCATGCAAATACTTGAGAATACGAGGATGAGCTTGAAAAAACTCAATAGCTTCTTCAACTGTCATATTAAGTACATCAGAAATAGACTTACCTTTGTAGCGTACTTCCAAAGTTTCACGGTTATATCGCTTACCTTTGCAGACTTCACAAGTAACGGTAACATCAGGTAAAAAGCCCATTTCTATGACTTGCTCTCCTCCCCCTTGGCAAGCTTCGCAGCGCCCACCTTTTACATTAAAAGAAAAACGCCCTTGTTTATAGCCCCTGATTTTAGCTTCAGGTAACTGTGCAAACCAATCTCTAATAAGCGTGAAAACTCCTGTGTAAGTAGCAGGATTGCTGCGCGGCGTTCTGCCAATTGGTGTTTGGTCTATTTCAATTACTTTGTCAATATGCTCTAAACCTTCTATACGTAGGTAAGGCAAAGCTTTGTAGGTAATTTCTTTACTAAAATGCGTTTTTAAGATAGGTGCTAACGTTTCTGATACCAAAGTAGACTTTCCACTTCCTGATACCCCTGTAACAACAATCAATTTACCTAACGGAAATCTAACCGTGATATTTTTCAAGTTATTTCCTGATGCCCCGTACAAGGTCAAAAAGTGTCCATTACCTGAACGCCGTTGAGTAGGAACAAAAATATCTTTCTCCCTTCGTAAAAATTGGGCAGTTTCTGTATTTTTTTTCAATATGCTAGTAGGTTTTCCAGAAGCTACAACAGTTCCGCCGTGAATACCTGCCCCGGGACCAATATCTACTACATAATCGGCTTTTTCTATCATTTCTCTGTCATGTTCTACGACAATTACTGTATTGCCCAAGTCTCTTAAATTTTTCAAGCTTTCTATCAATCTTTGATTATCTCTCTGATGCAGACCAATAGAAGGTTCATCTAAAATATACGTTACACCTACTAATTGAGAACCTATTTGAGTTGCCAAACGTACTCTCTGTGCTTCCCCGCCAGATAGAGTTTTTGCACTCCTGTTCAAATCTAGGTAGCCTAATCCAATCTCATTTAATACTTTTAGGCGGTTGTTTATTTCTTTAAGAATGTCTTTGGCAATAGTGTTTTTACGTTCATCGAGATATTTAGGGAGTTCTAAAAACCATTTTTGTAGCTCACTAATTGGCATTTTGGCGAGTTCGTAAATGTTTTTGTCTAATATTTTGAAGTGCAAGCTTTCTTTTTTTAACCGCCCACCTTTACACTCAGGGCATTCGGATTCTGTAAAATACTGTGCCATTCGTTCTTGTGTAGTAGCTGTTCCGAAGCGGTATTGATGACTAATGTACATTATTACGCCAGGGTAAATATCCGAATACATAGCTACATTAAGCCCCATAGGGGTATCTAAGTGTTCTTGTATTTCTTTGATTTGATCTGTGTCGCCATATAGCAGTAATTTGAGAGTGTTTTGGTCTATTTTTTCAATGGGGGTTTTTAAGGTATAACCTTTTTTACGTAGAATGTTTTTCATCATGCTGAATATAAAGATGTCCCTATATTCGCCTAAGGGGGCAAAAGCACCCTCTGCAATCGTAAGACTTCGGTCGGGAATAATAGCATCTATGTTTGGCACTAAAACTAAGCCAATACCTTTGCAATGTTGACACTGCCCATATTTTGTGTTGAAGGAGAAGGTATTCGGCGAAGGGTCGTCATAACTGATAAATGAAGTAGGGCAGGTTAAATTTCGTGAAAAGAAGAAAACATGTTGCTGATTTTCTTCCATTACTAACATAGTGTTTTTGCCTATGTCCAAAGTCCTTTTGACAGTTTCTTGTATGCGGCTGCGGTTATTCTCATGAATTTTAATTACATCTACCACTACTTGAATATCATGAGTTTTGTATCTGTCTAATTGCATTTTGGGTTTGAGTTCTCTAATCTGACCATCTACACATACGCGTACAAAGCTTTT
This sequence comes from Bacteroidia bacterium, assembly GCA_025056095.1. Classification (NCBI taxonomy): domain Bacteria; kingdom Pseudomonadati; phylum Bacteroidota; class Bacteroidia; species Bacteroidia bacterium. Next base: position 15,439 of record JANWVW010000035.1, on the reverse strand, counting down.
GGACAGTTGTTCAAATAGTTCTCTGTAATGTCCTTTTCGTCCTTTTACTAATGGGGCAAGAAAAATCAAGTTAAGGTCAGTAAATTTGGTAAGTATTAAGTCTACGATTTGGTCATCTGTGCGTTTTTCCATTTTTTCACCTGAAATGTAGCTGTATGCGTCTGCAATTTTGGCAAAAAGTAGGCGCATAAAATCGTAGACTTCTGTAATTGTTCCCACAGTTGATCTTGGGTTTTTTGATACAGTTTTTTGCTCAATAGAGATAACGGGGCTTAATCCGTTAATTTTATCTACGTTGGGTCGGCGGATGTTGCCCATCATGTTTTGGGCAAATATGGAAAAAGCTTCCATATATCGCCTTTGTCCTTCGGCATAAATAGTATCAAAAGCTAGGGAACTTTTTCCTGAACCGCTTACACCTGTTATGACAACTAATTGATTACGAGGTATATTGATATCTATGTTTTTTAAGTTATGCTCTTTTGCGCCAAAAATTTCAATTCTATCCATTGTAATATAAAAAAGCAGAATCTTGAATTAGGTTCAAAAATAGCAAAGCAAGTGCAAAGCTAGGTATTTAAAGATGATTTGATTTTTTGGGCGTGCCCCTTGCTGACGCAAGGGTCGGGGCATTCCGCACCTAGCCCGTAGCACGCCGACCTTGTGGGCATGAGCGCAAGCGAAACGCCCACAAGGGCACGCCCAAAAAATTAAAACCTAAAAGCAAAATAGATAGCTTGAACAAAAAATTTTTATTTGAGAAAAAACAAAACAGGCTATTTATTTGTTAGTTTTGCAATATGAAAATCAGTCAAAAAATGCAAGAAGCGCTAATTGCGCAAATTCATAGCGAATTATACTCTGCCAATCAATACCTTTGCATGGCATCATATTTTCTCAAAGATGAATTAAATGGCTTTGCAAACTTCTTTTTGGTACAAGCCCAAGAAGAGAACTTTCATGCGATGAAACAATTTAAGTACCTTCATGAGGTAGGTGGATATATTAAGATACAAAGTATTCCCGCACCTGTGAGTGATTTCAAGTCCATCAAGCATGTATTTGAAGTTACGTTAGAGCATGAGAAAAAGGTTACGCAATCTATTAGCAACTTAATGAAATTAGCCTTAGAAGAGAATGATTTTGCTACACACACTTTTTTGCAATGGTTTATCACAGAACAGGTTGAGGAAGAAGCGCTGGTTAGTAGTATACTCAAAAAAATAGAAATGATAGGGGATAATCCCTCTGCTTTGTATTTGCTCAATGATGAGTTAGCTAAACGTACTTTTGATGCCCAGCTCAATGAGTAAAAATAAAAAACGCACTTAAAAAGTGCGTTTTATGATAGTTAAGCGTAGAGATTTACGTTTTCTTGACTACTTCTATTCCAATTTTAACTTTGACCTCTCGGTGAAGATTGATGGTTGCAGTGTAATTGCCTGTAAATTTGATTTCGTCATCAATGATGATTCTGCGTCTATCTACTTCAATGCCTTTATTTTTGAGTGCTTCCGCGATTTGAGTAGTGGTTACTGAACCGAATATTCTACCATCTTCACCTGTCAAAGCAACTATTTGAACTGTAACACCTTCTAGTTTTGCGGCTTTTTCTTGGGCAGCAGCTTTGATTTTTTCTTGTTTTAGTGCGGCTTGTCTTAGATTTTCTGCTAGCACTTTGCGGTTAGAAGGTGTAGCAGGGATAGCCATGCCTCTTGGAATGAGATAGTTATTTGCGTAGCCATCCTTTACTTTGACGATATCGTCTTTAAGTCCTAGACCTTTGACATCTTGTTTTAGAATAACTTCCATGATTGTATCCTCCTACTTTAATCCATCTGTAACGAAGGGCAAAAGGGCTAAATGTCTTGCACGTTTTACTGCTTTTGCAACTTTACGTTGAAACTTCAAGCTAGTGCCTGTGATGCGGCGAGGTAGTATTTTGCCTTGTTCATTAAGAAATTTTATTAAGAAGTTCGGGTCGCGGTAATCTACGTGCTTAATCCCTGCTTTTTTGAAGCGGCAATATTTCTTTTTGACCTCTGTGCTTATAGTAGCAGGAGGTTGTACGGCTTGCGTTGTGTCTTGTCCCGTAGTTTGTTTTTTCATAGTTTCCATTTATTTATGCGCTTTATTCTTGGTGATTCATGTTTTCATTGAGGAATTTTGGATCTTCCATGTAGGAGTCTTCGTCTTCAGCAACAAATTGTTGGTTGTTATTATTCGTTTCAGTGTTTGTTGGCTTTCTGAAGTTCTTGTTCAAAAATTGAATTCTTCTTGCTTTAATTTCTACGATACTACGATTGTGTCCGTCTTCGGTTTTCCAGCTTCGGCTTTGGAGTTCGCCATCAATAAGCACTGCGGAGCCTCTTCTGAGGTTATTTCTGCAACTTTCAGCCAGCTTGTTCCAAGCTACTACCCCTACGTAGCATACATCTTCCTGCCAGTTCCCTGACGCATCTTTGTACTTTCTGTTAGATGCTATTGTAAAATTAACCACGGGGGTACCGGAACTGGTTTCTCTAAACATAGGATCCTTTGTTAAATTGCCCACAACAACTACACTATTGATTTCGGGCATCTTCAAGTCAGCCATCGTTATCTATGATTAAAGTGGTTTACTTTCGCTAATTTATTAAAAAATTTTCAAATCTACTCTGTTGTAGTATTTTTAGGTTGATTAAATGCACCCTCACGCCTTTTAATGTTAAAGGCGATAGCGTGCTTATCTAAGCTCACAGTTAGAAAACGGATTACATTAGTGTCAATTTGGTATTCGCGTTCTAATTTGCTGATGAATGAGCTGGGCGCTTGAAACTCAAAGTAGAAATAGTAGCCACTTGTGTTTCTCTTTATGGGATAAGCTAGAGTTCTTAAGCCCATTTCTTCTGTGTGAATTATTGTTGCTCCTCCCTCTTTTGCGATATTCAAAAACTTGTTGAACGTAGCCTTAGCCTCTTCCTCAGTCAGCGTAGGTGCCAAAATGAACGTTGTTTCGTACTGACGCATACGTTTTTGTTCAGACATCGGGAATGCAAAACTAATATGCTTTTTCTAAACCACAAAATTTTTGTTTGAAAAAAAGCCCTTTTATGGTTACTACTTTTTGTAAAGTATTGATAATCAAGATTATATTTTTGATTGTCTGGAATGTACAAAAATCTTCAAAAGCATTGATGAAACCTACAATTTAGTACAAATTCATAATTTTGCAAGGTATTTATGCTAGATAAGTTGCAAAAAATAAAGGTCCGATACCAAGAAGTACAGGAGATGCTTACTGCACCAGATGTAATTGCAGACATGAAACGCTTCAGAACTCTAAATAAAGAAGCAAAAGAATTATCTAAAATTGTATCTGCTATACAAGAATACGAGCTAGTTTTAGCTAACCTTGAAAATAGTAAAAGGATATTGGAAACAGAATCAGATGAGGAGTTGCGAGATATTGCCAAAGATGAAATTGCACAGCTTACTGAAAAGCAATCCATTTTAGAGGAAAAAATTAAACAAATGCTTATTCCCAAAGATCCTCAAGACTCTAAAAATGTAATGATGGAGATACGTGCAGGCACGGGGGGAGATGAGGCTTCTTTATTTGCAGGAGATTTAGCACGTATGTATCAAAGATTTGCTGAACGTATGGGCTTTAATGTGGAAATTGTAGATTTTACAGAAGGTACAGCAGGAGGTTACAAAGAAATTATACTTCATATTACAGGGGAAGACGTGTACGGAACTCTTAAGTTTGAATCAGGCGTACATAGAGTACAGCGGGTGCCTAAGACAGAAGCTTCGGGGCGCATTCATACTTCGGCGGCTACTGTAGCAGTTTTACCTGAAGCTGAAGAAGTGGACGTAGAAATAAAAGAAAGTGATATCAAAATGGAAACAGCACGCAGCGGGGGCGCTGGTGGGCAAAATGTCAACAAAGTAGAAACCAAAGTTATTCTCACCCACATACCTACGGGCACAGTAGTAATGTGTCAAACTGAAAGAACACAATTAGCTAACCGCGAAAAAGCTATGCAAATGCTCCGTACTAAACTATACGAAGCAAAAGTACGCGAACAAGAAGAAGCTATTGCTAAGCAACGTAGAACTATGGTTAGCACAGGTGATAGGTCTGCTAAAATTAGAACCTACAACTTTCCACAAAGTAGAGTTACGGACCACAGAATAAACTATACTGTGTACAACCTGCCCGAAGTTTTGGATGGAAATCTTACAGAGCTTTTAGAACAACTCCGATTAGCGGAAAATACTGCTAAGTTAGAGCAAGGTACAGGTTATTAACCTACCTACATTATTTCCGTATTTTTGCAGCATGAAATACCAAAGTATATCTCCGCTTACTCAAGAAATATTTTTTGAAGTAGATATTTTAAGCAATGATACACTAGAAAAGTACGTAGAAAAAAGTAACTCCACTTTTGAATTATGGAAAAATAAAACGATTGAAGAGAGAGTTGAAGTGCTACCCAAATTAGCAACCTTACTTCATGAAAGAAAAGCAGAGTTAGCTCGGTTGAGTGCCATAGAAATGGGCAAGCCTATCACTGAGGGTATAGCAGAAGTAGAAAAATGTGCAACCTTATGCGAACACTATTACAACCATGCAAAGGATTATGCAAAACCGAACATATTTGACGCGCAGCATAGTTTGCATTACGTACCTATGGGCATTATTTTAAGTATTATGCCTTGGAATTTTCCGTATTGGCAAGTATTTAGAGCAGTTATTCCTACACTTGTAGCAGGAAATGTTGTTTTGGTTAAGCATGCCCCTAATGTTCCTCAGTGTTCTTTAGCTATAGCTAAAATATTTGTAGACGCGGGAGTAGAGGAAGGTGTATATACTAATCTTTTTATTTCTCATCAACAAGTTAGCCAACTTATAGCCGATAAGCGCATAAAAGGAATCAGCTTAACAGGAAGTACTCGTGCAGGTATAGCTGTGGCTACTCAAGCCGCACAGTACTTGAAAAAAGTGGTTCTAGAGCTAGGCGGTAGCGACCCTTTAATTGTTACCAAACATGCTAACATAGAAAATGCTATCAAGGTGTGCATACGTTCGCGCTTTGGAAATTGTGGTCAAAGCTGTATAGCAGCTAAGAGAATATTAGTACAGTCCGATATTGCTGATAAGTTTATTGACTTGCTATTAGCACAAATAAAAAGCCTACGTGTCGGTAATCCTCTTGACCCAGCTACTCAAATAGGTCCTATGGCAAGAAAGGATTTACTAGAAACGGCTTTGAGTCAATTACAAGATGCGCTTGAAAAAGGTGCCACTTGTTTAGTAGGGGGAAGTTGTAAAGATGATAACAGCAATTTTCTTTTGCCTACATTATTGACAAACGTACAGCCTAACATGCGAGTTATGCAAGAAGAAGTTTTTGCACCTATTGCATCTATTTATGTCTTTGATGAAATTGACCATGCTATTGAGGTAGCTAACAACACAGAGTATGGGCTAGGTGCATCAGTTTGGACACAAGATAGGGCAGAAGCTTCATACATTGCTTCAAAACTTTTGGCAGGAAATGTTTTTGTGAATGGATTAGTTCGCTCCGATCCAAAGTATCCCTTTGGGGGCATAAAACTATCTGGGGTAGGTAAAGAACTATCCTACTGGGGTATGCAAGAATTTTGCTACCCTATTTTGAGAGCGGACTTGACAGAATAAAAATTGAGTTTTTGGTTTTAACTTATGCGTTCCTTTACGTATCTACCTGGGGCAGGTTCAATAAATGTATATTCTTCGTTACCTAGTGTAGTTCTTGCAGGAATTTGATTTCCGCCGTGAGCGGCAAGCCACTTAATCCAATGATTCCACCAACTACCTTCCACTCTTTGAGAAGTTTTTAACCAATGATCGGGACCTTTACCTTTTTCGCCATTGATATTGTAGTGTCTTTTATTCTTTTTAGCAGGGTTAATTACTCCTGCAATATGTCCGCTTGCACCTAAGACAAATTCTGTTTCTCCGCCTAGTAGCTCTGTGCTAACGAAGCATGTTTTCCAAGGTGCAATGTGGTCTTCTGCGGTAGCTAATATGTATGAAGGTGTAGTTATTTTAGACAAGTCAATGGGCTGGTTGAGCATTGTTAAGCAAGCTGGTTTTCGGAGGTTGTTTTCTAAATACATGTTACGTAGGTAGTAAGTGTACATTTTTGCAGGTAAGTTAGTAGAGTCGCTATTCCAGTAGAGCAAGTCAAAAGGTGGGGGCGTTTTGCCTTTTAGATAATTGTTAATCACATAAGACCATATTAAGTCATTAGCTCTTAGTTGAGAAAAAGTATCAGCCATTATCTTACCTGACATGATACCTTTCTCGCCTAGTTCCATTTCTTTTTTTTCTACTTGTTTTTCATCTACGTATACAGAAATGTCGCCTGTGTCGCTAAAATCTAACATTGTAGTTAAGAAAGTGGCACTTTCTACATAGTTTTTATTTTGTGCTGCCAAAACAGCCAAAACTGAACCTAATAAGGTACCTCCTATACAAAAACCTAATGTATTGATTTTTTCGGATTTAGTAATTTTTCTAACAATGTCCATTGCAGTCAGGGCACCTTTATCCATGTAGTCTTCCCAAGAAATGTGCCCCATAGATTCAGGTATGTTTCTCCAAGAGATGATAAAGGTCGTAAAACCGTTATCTAAGCAGTGGCGCACAAAAGAATTTTCAGGTTGTAGGTCAAGAATGTAATATTTGTTTATCCAAGGTGGAATGATGAGCAAGGGAATTTCATAGACTTGTTCTGTGGTAGGAGAGTACTGAATGAGCTGCATGAGTTCATTTTCATAGATAACGGCGCCTGGAGTAATTGCTAGATTTTTTCCAACCTCAAAGGCGCTTTCATCGGTCATGGTAATTCTGCCTTTTTCTATGTCTTTTAGTAAGTTTTTCAAGCCATCTATCAAGCTTTGCCCATTAGTTTCGATAGCTAGGCGGATAACTTCTGGGTTAGTCAGTGCAAAGTTTGTAGGGGACATTGCGTCAATATATTGTTTGACAAAGAAAGTCATTTTTCGGCGTTGTTCAGGGGAAAGTTCTATACTGTTGACGCTATCTAAAAGCCAGCGAGAAGAGAGTAAGTAAGACTGCTTAATAAAATCAAAGATAGGGTTTTCAGTCCATTGGGGGTCTGTGAAGCGTTTATCATTTTTATCGGGAGTAATTACAGGGGTGTAGTTTTCATTATTGCGATTGAGGAAGCTAGCCCATAAAGCTAGTTGATCTTGAAAAAACTGCATTTGTACGGTTAGCCATTGTTGCTGAATTTTGGTTAAGTTGATACCAATTTTTTCTAGAGCTTGCTGTAATTGTTTTGTCCAGTATTCTTGTTGTTCTTTGGAATAGCTGTTCACAAAAGCTTGGAACCACTGTTCATTTTGCTCGGTGAGAGTTTTGTATATGTCTGTTATTTCTTTTGTAGCATTCATGGTTGCAAAGGTAAGCATTTTTTTGAGAATTTGGTAGAATAAAAATTAAGAGATTATTAGGCAAAGTTTATTTTAAGTAAAAGTAAGGGATTTATTGGTGTGGAATGTAGTAGTTTTTATTTTATCTTTTGGGATGCCGAAAATAAACTCATGTAAATGAAAGTTTTACAGGATAAAGTTTCATTTTAGCGTTTACGCAGGTAAAACAAGGTTAAAAATTTTTATCCTGCGTGAGGCATGCGAAGGGCGTGCGTCAGCACGGTGCGAAGCGCAGCGTAGCACCGAAGCGTCAGCGTAGCCCGAAGCACGCCGACCTTGTGGGCGTGAGCGCAAGCAAAACGCCCACAAGGGCACGCCCAAAAAAATACCAAATTAGTTTGAAAATATACTCTATTACAACTCATAATCCCCATAAAAACCACTATTTTTGCAAGCCTGTATGAACAAACCTGCAATTCCCAAAGGAACAAGAGATTTTTTGCCTGCTCAAATGGCAGGGCGCAAATATATTTTTGATACACTTGAACAAAATTTTCAAAAATACGGCTTCCTACCCTTAGAAACTCCTGCTATGGAACTACAAGAAACTCTACGCGGTAAATACGGCGAGGAAGGTAATCAACTTATATTCAACATTCTTAATTCAGGGGACTTTCTTAAAGAAGTGGATACCACCACACCGCTGGAATCTGCAAAAATTTTGAAGTATATCTCTAAGAAAGCACTTCGGTACGATTTGACTGTGCCTCTTGCCCGCGTAATAGCTATGTATCCTAATGAAATTACACTGCCCTTCCGAAGATATCAAATGCAACCTGTATGGCGTGCAGATAGTCCCCAAAAAGGGCGATATCAGGAATTTTATCAGTGCGATGTAGATATTATAGGTTCGAACAGTTTAATTTGCGAAGCAGAACTTATTTGCTTAATCCAAGATGCGTTTGATGCGCTTCAACTTTCTGACATTACTATCAAAATCAACCATAGAAAACTTTTGAGCGGAATTATAGAAAAATATCAGCTTCAAGATAAAGAAAATGATGTTTTGATAGCCATAGATAAATGGGATAAAATAGGTACAGAAGGGGTTCTACAAGAGCTTGTCCAAAGACAAATTGAGTTTGATACCGCCCAAAGCTTGTTAAAAATTTTATTGACTGCCGAAGATAACGCAAATATATTAGGTAAACTCACAGAAGACCTACACGACTCACCAAAAGCACTGCACGCTATTGACGATTTACAACAAGTGTTAAAGTACGTCGGGGAAATGAATTACTCTACGGACAGGATAAAAATAGACATTACTTTAGCTAGGGGGCTTTCTTATTATACAGGCACTATCATAGAGGTTAAGGCAAATAATGTACAAATGGGATCTATATTAGGCGGTGGGCGTTATGACAATTTGATTGGCATGTTTGCAGGTAAAGAAATTACGGCAGTCGGAATGTCTTTCGGAGTAGATAGGATATATGATGTCCTTAAAGAAAAACAGCTTTTACCTACAGCTACGCATACAGCCAAAGTACTTGTAACACAATTCAATAAAGCCCTTTTAGGACATAGTTTATCTTTGGTCAGCCAGCTGCGTAAAGCAGGTATACCCTCTGAACTATTTAGCGAACCTAAAAAGATTGCTAAACAATTTGAATATGCTAACAAAAAAGGTATTCCTTACGTGCTTATTATAGGTGAAAATGAAGTACAATCAGGAAAATACGGGCTAAAAAATATGCTAACAGGCGAACAAATTTCTCTTGATATAGCCCAAATGATAGCCTACTTAAAACAAGGTTAAGTAAAAAACTTGCAGATTTGATTAAATTTGTAATTCCTAACAACTATGAAAGTACAAGACTTGATAAGCTACTTACAAGAAGTTGCTCCTGCTGCTCTTAAAGAAGACTACGATAATGTAGGTTTGCTTATTGGTGAAGAGCAAACCGAAATAAAAGGTATTTTGACTGCCCTCGAACTCAATCATGAAGTTATCAATGAAGCCAAAAAGCTCAATTGTAATGTAATAATCACACATCATCCTATTATATTTAGACCGCTTAAAAAAATTACTTTGCAAAATTACAATGAGCAAATGGTATATCGTTGTATTCAAGAAGGCATAGCAGTCTACGCAATGCACACCAATTTTGACCACGTGTTTAAGGGAACAAATTATTGGTTAGCTAAATCTTTTGCTTTATCCAACCTCAAACCTTTGCGCAAACTGCAAAATTATTACAAGGTAATTGTTACTTTTGTTCCTACGCAATATGTTTCACAAGTGCGTAGTGCATTAGCGCAGTCAGGGGCAGGCGTTATAGGTAATTATACAGAGTGCAGCTATAACGTGCAAGGCTATGGCACATTTAGACCTAACCAAGAAGCTCAACCTTTTAGTGGAGTAAAAAATCAGCTTAGCCAAGAGGTAGAGGTACGCTTAGAGATGCGCTTTCCTGCTTATTTAGAACGTCAAATCATCAAAGCTTTGCATCAAAGTCATCCTTATGAAACGCCTGCTTATCACATTTTTGCTGACCATTCTACACAAGAACTGTACGACGGAGCAGGAATAATAGGAGAGTTGCCTACTTCCTACACCCCCCAAGAATTCTTAAAAGTGGCTAAGCAGGTCTTAAAAATTCCGTTTCTTCGTTATACATATACGCATAAAAAGAAAATACAGCGTGTAGCTTTATGTGGAGGTGCAGGTAGTTTTCTCATTTCAGATGCCGTACAACAAAATGCCGATGCTTTTATTACAGCAGATATTACCTATCACACTTTTTTTGATGTCCCTGCTTCCCTTATGCTCATAGATGGCGGACACTACGAAACCGAACAATACGTAGCACAAGCAATAGCACACATTATTTCCCAAAAATTTGAAAGCATTCCTGTGTATTCTACACAAGTAAATACAAATCCTGTCCTATATTTTTAATTTGCGGTAAGTATGAGAGAAAAAATTTTGTCTTACCTGACCAATAAGTATGTAATTGTTTTGTTGTTTTTATCTGTATGGATGCTCTTTTTTGACAGAAATAACATTTTTACCTTACTTGCATTGAGAAAGAAACTTCATGAAGTATATAACGACAAGAAGTTTTATCAAAAGAAAATTCGTGAATTTGATAGTACGCTCAAATACATTAACGAAGACAAAGTATTTTTAGAAAACTATGCCCGAGAAAAGTATTTTATGAAAAAAGACAACGAAGACATTTTTATCATAGTTACGCCCGAAGAAAAAGAAAGCAGAGAAAATTCAGATTATTAGAAAAGTTGTATTTGAATGTTGACCGTTGCAGTGTAGCTTAGCGGCATAAAAAGCTAAGCCGCTCAAAAGTTTATATCATCTTTGTTGTGTCCATGTATAGCACAACTTTGGAGCATTTTTTAGGTGTTTCCAGCATTAAATTAAAGCCTTCTTCATACCTTTCAAAAGGTAATTTATGCGTTATCAAAGGTTCTATATTCAATCTACCTGATTTCAAAAGATTAGAAACTGTAAACCATGTATCAAACATCAACCTACCATTGATGCCGTGGATAGTAATTCCTTTGAATATGATATGGTCGTTAATATCTATGGGGACCTTGTCTTTGAATATACCGAAAAGGCGTAAAAAACCTCCTCTTCGTACCACTTCAAAGCACTGTTCTACGGCTATGGGCGAACCTGACATTTCAGAAACAATATCTACTCCATCTCCTTGTGTAATTTCCATGATACGCGCTACAGGATTTTCATGCCGAGCGTTGATGACGTAGTCTGCTCCTACTTGTTTTGCTAAATTTAATCTAAACTCTTCTAAACCAACTAAAATAATCGTTGTAGCCCCTGCGGCACGAGCCACAGCTACAGAAAATAAACCAATTGGACCATCGCCAAAAATGGCAATACTTTGCCCATGTACAGGCGTAACTAACGTACAATATACCGCGTTTCCGAGGGGTTCTTGTACAGAAGCTAAATGTGTGGGCATGTTGGGATCATTTTTCCAAGCTACTAGTTCAGGAATAGCTATATATTCAGCCATAGAGCCATCGCGGTCTACGCCTACAATTTTCATTTCTTTGGATATATGCATTTGACCTGTAAGCGTTTGTTTTGAGTAGTTGTCAGGTATATGAGTTTCTACGGATACGATATCGCCCACTTTTAAGCGAGTGCAATGGGCACCTACTTGTACAATTTCGCCCGTGAATTCGTGTCCCATAGTTTGAGGGATATTTTTAATTCGCCCTTGTGCCCATTTATTCCACTCATATATGCTTACGTCTGTACCGCAAATAGAACAAGCATGTACTTTTACTAATACTTCGTTGGGTTGTATTTGAGGAACGGGAATTTCAACTATTTCAGCCCCAAACGCAGGTTTAGTTTTGCGAAGGGCTTTCATCGTTCGTGGTATTTCCATATACTCATGCCGAATTTTTAATGCAAGGTAAAAGGAATTCTAATAATTGTCAACATTGGACGTATTTGTAAATAAAAATTATGTGTCAAGTTGTGTTTCAATTTTAGGTGCGGAATTGATGTAAAGCTAAAAATGATATTTGGATAGATAAAGTTTTTTTGGGCGTGCCCCTTGCTAACGCAAGGGTCGGGGCATTCCGCACTACGCTTCGCTTCGGTACTTCGCTGCGCTTCGTACTGCCTAACGGCATGCTCCATGCCCCTCACGCAGATGACCTGTGCAGTTATGTCTTTACCTTGTTTTAGCTTGAAGTACAAGTACTTACAAGCTAAAACTTGGTATATGAAACAAAGAAACGATAGTTTCAGAGATCCTTGCGTGAGGCATGCGAAGGGCGTGCGTCAGCACGGTGCGGAGCGAAGCGTAGCACCGAAGCGATAGCGTAGCCCGTAGCACGCCGACCTTGTGGGCAAAAGCCCACAAGGGCACGCCCAAAAAAAATAAATAATTATAGTCAATTATCCTGATTACAAGGTAAAATAAAGAAGTCTGCATGCAACATACATGCAGACCATCCAACGTAACGTAACCTTTAACAACCGATAGTAAAAAGCTCTTTAATAGCTCATTTCGTCTAATTTTACTTTGCCGCGGTATATCCAATAAATACTGATAGTATAAGCTAAAACCACAGGAACCCCCAGCAAAGCAAAAATGAGCATAATACTTAAAGTCTTAGGTGAAGAAGCCGCATTATAGATAGTTAAACTATTAGCAGGATCAACAGCAGGTACTAAATTTGGAAATAGACCAATGGCAAATAAGCTCATTAAACACAAAATATTGACACTTGACGAAATAAAAGCGTAGCCAGGTCTATTTTTAGTGATTTCTCGGGGAATGTTAGCAATAGCAAACATATTTACTACTGCCACAAGAAAAAATAAAGGTTGTTCGCGAAACTTATCTGCCATTCGTGGCACATAGAGCAAAGTAACCATGCTCAAAGAAACATAGCACATAATAAAGAAAATCATAGCATTTTGTACCCACACGCGTACTCGAGCTTGAATTTCACCTTCGGTTTTCATCAGCAAGTAGATGGCTCCGTGCATCATAAATAGAGCTACAGTAGTGATACCAACTAAAACCGTGTAAGGTGTAAGCAGGTTAAGCACATTAGTATGAAGTTCATGGTTTTTATCTAGAGGTACGCCGATAACGATATTACCCAGTGCTACACCTGCAAGTAATGCAATTAAATAGCTCGATATTGAAAAAGCAATATCCCATGTTTTTCGCCACGTAGGACTAGGATATTTACTCCTGAACTCAATAGAAATAGCCCTGAATATCAACACTAATAGTAAAAGCATAAAGGCATCATAAAAGGCAGAGAATACGCTTGCGTACACGTGCGGAAAGGCAGCAAATAGCGCTCCTCCCCCTGTAACTAACCATACTTCGTTGCCATCCCATACGGGACCAATAGAATTGAGCAAAATGCGGCGTTCTCTATCTCCTTTGGCAAATAGGTGCAGGCTACCCACACCTAAGTCAAAGCCATCTAATATGGCATACCCTGTTAAAAGAACTCCGACTAATACAAACCAGATGATATTTAAGTCCATAGTTGTTTTAGGATAGATTTTTAGATTTTTTAATTTGATTTTTTGAATAAGATATTTTTGGGCGTGCCCTTGTGGGCAAAAGCCCACAAGGTCGGCGTGCTACGGGCTACGCTTTCGCTTCGGTGCTTCGCCTTGCTCCGCACCGTGCTGACGCACGCCCTTCGCATGCCTCACGCAGATTTACTCTTCTACATTCTGTTCCACTCGCTCACGTGTAATTTTATTAACCCAAGGCGCTACTTGATCTCCTGTATCTCTGTATTGCTCATGTACTTCTACTTTCGCAAAAGGTCCTGCTTTTACTTTTTCGTTCAACAAGAATAAAAACAAGGCAAAAAGCAACAAATAAACTAACATGAACATTATCAAAGACCAAAGCACTTGATTAGCCATTACAGATTTAGAAAGGGCTTCAGAAGTGCGAAGCATTTTATACACAATCCAAGGTTGTCTACCAATTTCCGCAGCAAACCAACCTGCTTGGTTAGCAATGTGGGGTAATACTACGGATAAGGTCAGAATAGTCAACATGGTTTTATTTGTCCAAAGCTTACCTTTGTACCATAGCCACCCTGCTGCAATTAAGAATATAGCCATGAGAAAAGCAGCAAAAAGCATTAAGTGATAGAATTGAAATGTAGCTTGTATAGGGGGTAAGTCTTCTTTTGGAAAGGCTTTCAATCCTTTTATAGGAGTATTCGTATCGCCATGTACTAAAAAGCTAAGCATATTAGGAAGGGCTATACCTTTTGTAGTTTGGTTTTTTGTATCTACCCAGCCGAATAAATATAGGTCCGCAGGGGCATCAGCTTCAAAGTGTCCTTCCATAGCAGCCAATTTTTCAGGTTGATTTTTAGCTACACCTGTAGCACTTACATGTCCGCTGATAAACTGTAATCCCATAGCTATAAAAGCTACTACTAAACCTATCTTCATAGAACGAATGGCGAATTCTTCGTGTATTTTTTTTCTAAGGTAGTATGCACTGATACTGATAACGACAAAAGCGCCTGTTAGCCAAGAACCTAATATAACGTGTGTTAATCTTTCCATAGATGAGGGATTGAATACTACTGCCCAGAAGTCTATAATTTCTGCCCGCGCATTCATTCCTTCTCCTACAATCCGATACCCTGCAGGTGTTTGCATCCAAGAGTTGGCTACTACAATCCAAACTGAGCTTAATGTAGCCCCCAGTGCAACCATTACGGTAGAAATAAAGTGTGTTATAGGACCTACTTTGTTCCATCCGAATACCAAAATTGCCAAAAACCCTGATTCCAAAAAGAAAGCAAAAATACCTTCTGCAGCCAAAGGACTTCCGAATACATCTCCTACATATCTTGAATAAGTAGCCCAGTTAGTGCCAAATTCAAATTCCATTACAATTCCCGAAGCTACTCCAATAGCAAAAGTTAACGCGAAAATTTTGACCCAGAACTTAGTGATGTGCTTGTATATTCGTTGTTTGGTTCGCAGGTACATTGCTTCCATGATAACTAGCACTACTCCCAACCCTATGCTCATAGGTGGATATAAGTAGTGGAAAGCCGCCGTAAAGGCGAATTGGATTCTTGCCAAAATCTCAACGGCCATAGTATTTGATAGTTTAGTTAGGGAACCGACTTCAATACTTCAAACGCAATACTACAAAGAAAGTTGTTATAATTTTCATTTTTTTTTGAAAATTGCTGATAGTCAATTAGAAAAATTTTAAATATAATGAACTGATTTTTAACATGTTGCAAGAAATGAATAAATATTCAGAAACTTTTAATAAATATACATTGTTTTGCCACTCCGTTTTCAAACTTACTTATACAAACAAAGATTTTTATGTTCGTTCTAAGAGATAATTTTTTTGGGCGTGCCCCTTGCTGACGCAAGGGTCGGGGCATTCCGCACTGCGCTTCGCTTCGGTGCTTCGCTAAC
>JANWVW010000034.1 GCA_025056095.1 Bacteroidia bacterium | reverse complement strand
AGTGAAAGCGTGGGCGAGGGGCTTCGCACCAAGCCTGACGGCTTGCCCTTCGCATGCCTCACGCAAACTATTAGCAGACTAAGTCTGCTTATACAAAATGTAATCTTGTAAGTATCTGAAAATGAACATTAAAAAAAGTAAAAACACACTTTAATCTTGTAAACATTTGAAAATGAGTAAAAAAACAAGGTAAAGCTTATTTAATCAGGGTTAAAAGGTCGTATAAAGTTGATGTATTCAGGATTTAAGCTTATAAGTAATTGATAATCAGGATTAAATAAAATAAAACAAGTGTTTAGCATAAAAATAAGGCGAAATATCAAAATAGGTCTTGCGTGAGGCATGCGGAGGGTGCGTAAGCAGTGCGCAGCGCAAGCGAAGCACCGAAGCGATAGCGCAGCCCGCAGCACGCCGACCCGAAGCGCAGCGAAGGGACACGCCCAAAAATGAAATTTACTGCTGTAAAATTATCTCATCTATTTATGTTTGTTCTCATAATTTTGTAGTCTTTTTATAGTTTTGCAAGCATAATGGAAAAAGACAAAGAAATTAAAGCCGTCCAGCTAAAAGAATACTTTACCTATTTTACTCCAAAAGACTTTCAACTGATTAAGATAGGCATCGTCTTGATTGTATTATCTGCAATGTGGTTATGGCTAAGCTTGGCTAATCCAGAATGGTTTGCTCCTCCTATTTACACGAACGTTGTTCCACAATCTCAATCCATAGTAATTGCTACTGAAAAATCCATATACAGGGATATTCCCGTTTTTGCAGATGTATATCGACAAATTGTAAATTTTTATGCAGGTGTTGTACCTTTACCTCAATATCCTACATGGCTATACATTGCTGCTCTGATTGCTGCATTCAGCTTCATTTTAAGCGCATCACGATATAGCACTTTACCTGTATTTGTAGTTATTGCAACGTTATTTGTGTTTTTTGGAGTAGCTACTCGCACAGGAAGCCTTCTGAACTTTGAAGGTAAAAATTTATATCATAACCTTGCTTTACTGTTGTATATCTTTGCAAATGTAGGTATCGCTTATGCGCATCAAAAAGAATGGCTTAATTGGAGCAACTTTAAGCAATTTATATTTCATTTTTCAAACAGCATACTATTTTTTGGCATTTTATACGGATTAAAAGGTAAAGATGTGTTGTTTTGCACCAGTAGCTATGTTTTTCCCATCGCTGTAATAGGATTTTTTTTGTTTATCATTCTCTCTTGTAGAGTACTGCTGCATACGGTTCTATATTATGCATTTAAGTCTAATATCCCTGAAAAGAGGTGGAACTTTGGCAAAATAACGATTGCTTCTTCAATCGTATGGCTAATTCCATTGTCAGGAATGTTAATCTTAAACTACGTTTTTGAGAGCAAGCGCATATATGCCCATTGGATAACTTCAATTCTATTAGTCTATTACGCATTGAGCGCAGGAGTATGGATGCAAACAGAGTTCAAAAAATTGACATTTATCACTAATACGCGCGTAGGTTTTTTTGTATTGATTATAGGTTTGGGGCTGTTGTCTGTAAGCAGCTACACGTACATGATTGCCACGTTTGAAGATAGAATGTTACTTGTTTTTGGCAATTTTCTACTGATTAGCTCGGTTATCGGTATGGTTATGTTTTATGCGTATGTATTTTACAACTATTATCCTGTTATCAAGCGAAAGTATGCTATTTTTTATGTGTTAGATGACCCTAAACGCCTACCTTACTTTTTTATTTACATTTTCATGGCGATATTCATTACAACTACACATTTAAGTTACAGACAAAAAACCTTCAAAGTAATAGCAGGTTCGTACGCCACGCAAATTGCGGATTATCATTATAGACACGCAGGATATAGAGTGCCTCAGCTAAAAAATGCCGCCAAGCAGTACGATGCTGTATATTTTATTGATGCGTACAATTTTAAGGCTGCTTATCAATCCGCAGTAATTTACGCAGAGCTTATCAACAAAAGTGAATATCCGGATATTGATAGCCTTCGAAAAGTGTATCAATGGGCAATAGAATTTTCCAAGTACAATGATGGCTATCCGTACGCATACTTGAACATGGGAAACATTTACGCAGTTTCAGGAAGGTATTTTTATGCAGCAGCCTTGTTCCAAGAAGGAGTAAAATGGTCTAAGACACACAAAGCAGAGTTAGCTACTAACCTTGCCACAGCGTACCAGTTAGCGAAGTTAAAAGATTCGGCTACTTACTATTTTAGGTTTGCCCATCAACAAAAACCTTCTGACCCAAATTTAGCCGCTAATCTCGGTTTGCAGTATTATCAAATGGGATTAAAAAAGGAAGCTAAATCTGTATTTGAAACAGCAGCCAAAAGAAAGGTCAATACAAATTTAATGGCTAATCTGCTATATTACAACCTTTTAGAAAAAGACACTATTGCTTTACCTAACTACACGTTAGAAGACACCTTAATCACTCACGAACACGTTCCTTATTTACGAAATTATGCCAGTTATGCGTGGCAGTTTAAAAAAGCAAGTTTGATTCAAAGAGCTTGGCAACATCAAAAATACGATAGCGATATCAGCCGAGACATAAAGTATATACGATGTGTAGAAGAGTTTCTAAAAGGTGAATACAGCTTAGCACATTTATTTGCACAAGAAATAGCTTCTGCACCTGAATATGCATCTATGAATGACTTACACACGGTTGGCATTATTACCTACTTTTTGAACAACTATTCCACAGCAGGATTGATATTTGAAAAAGCTGCTCAAAAAGGTTTGGAATATGACAAGTACCTTTCTGCGGCTGTGCAAGCTGATGCTTCTAATTACTTACTTTCTGCACAAAAATTGGTTGCGCTGCTCTCTGATACTACCTTTACTCTAGATAAGCAAATTGTACAAAATGAACTTTATCTACTTAGCGACGAAAAAGATTTGTCTAAAATTCCGCAGGAATACTATTTTAGGATAGCCGTACAAGCAGGTTATCAAGATAATGCAGCTTTGTTAAATACTTTATTGGATAAAATTGTTTTCAATACGCCTTTGCAGTATTTAGAGTTGGCTAAAATGTTCATATTCAGGGAGGAATACACTCGCGCTGAAAAGACTCTTCAAAATGGATTATCGCAGTTTGCTAACGAACCAAGTTTAATGTCATTGCTCATTAGTTTGCATATCAATCAACAGCAGAAAGTGGCAGCAAAACAAGCTATTTTAACTCTTACCGAAAAGCACCCCAGCACTTTTGAGGGCATGCTCAACCAAGCCCGATTGCTAATGTTAAACGGGCAAAGGTTAGAAGCTATGGCTAAATATAAGGAACTTTTAGCCGCATACGATTACAAAGAGGAGGTCATTAACGAACTTTCTGTTTTGTACATTCAGTCAGGTGAGAACATTGAGGCTTACAACTTTCATTTTAAGTATGTTCAAAGCAATCTTTACAACAGGCAAATGTGGTATCAATATGCGTACATGGCTAAGCTTTTGGAAAGAGAAAACGACGTAATTTATGCAGCCCAAAAAGTGATAGAGCTTGCGCCTTCACAACTTTATCAAGAGAGAATTGCCAAGCATTTTGGTTTGAAGTTACAACAGCGTAAAACTCAAAATGATAAGTGATTAAGCTGATATTTTTTTGGGCGTGCCCTTGTGAGAATTCGCTGCGCTTATGCCCGCAAGGTCGGCGTGCTACGGGCTACATGCGGAATGCCCCGACCATTGCGCAGAAAGGGGCACATCCAAAAGAAAAAAGTCATTTTTCAAAACCTAATTTAAAATATCTTGGGCAGCTTCCTCGCCAGTGTTAATTGCACCTTCCATAAAACCTTGCCAATCCGCAAGATGTTCACCTGCAAAAAGTACATTTTCAAAAGGCTTTTTTAGCACAGGGCGAATAGTATACCACTGATCTTTTCCGTATATCGCATAAGCACCCTGCGTAAACTTATCGCTTCCCCAATAGTAACCTACATATTTTTGTACTTTTTGGTTTGTACCTAACATGGTATTTACATCATTTTCTAAAAGAGTTTTTCGTAAAGATTCGCTTAAAGAACCTAAGGTCATAGCTTTATCACCTGTGCTGTAAGAGGTCAAAACTCCGTGAGAATGATTTTGCTTTTGGGTAGTGTGAAAGAAGTAATGTCCCAATAAATCGGTTACCATAGCAAAATTCTCCCTCTGCCAAAATCTTTCTGCAAAAAGAAGTTGATTTTTATATATTCGTGCATATTGCAAAGATTGAATAGCTTTTTGTTTATTTTCAGGTAGTGGAGGTATCCATTCTATTTTAGAGATTGCATACGTAGGTAAGGTACAAATAGCTACGTCTGCGATGAACGTAGCATTGTTGTTACAGGTAACTTTTACGCCAAATTTACCTTGCTCAATTTTAGTAATTACATGTTCTAGTTTGATATTTTGAGGACCTATCTTTTGAATAAAAGCTTCAGTCAGTTTGCTATTTCCACCTGTAATTTTGAAGTCCATTTCGTTGTCAGGGCTAGATTCAGCGTATTCGCTCAAAGCTGCATTTGCCGATACGAAACGAATGCTCTCTCCGAAATCTGTGCTATCTAAAAGTTCCTTTACGAGTAAATCTTCCTCATCAATACCATTATTGACTAAATAGCGCCACCAATCTATACTGTCTAGTTTTTGTTTCTCTTTTTCACTCATTTGACGATATGCAGTGAGCAGTGCTTCGTATTTTTGTACCCAGTTTTTTTGAAATTCGTGTTTTCTGCGGTTACCATGTGTAAATGTTTCTTCTTTGAATCTATGCTCTTGCAAGGATAAACTGAATTCTCTACATAACGACAGTAGTCGTTCATGAGAAGCACCTACCCACTCTGCGCCTAATTCTACAGTTAAATTATCGTGAATGGTATAAGTAAAAACTCTTCCACCTGCCCTGCTCCGCGCTTCTAACAAGGTAACTGTATAGCCATTTTTGGTAAGCAAATAGGCTGCGGCTAAACCTGAAAATCCTGCTCCAAGAATTAGAATTTTACCTTTCTTTGTTTTTCCGAATACGTGATTAGTATAGCCAGTCAAGGCTGCGGTAGTCAATAGCAGCCCTGTATTTTTTACGAAATCTCTGCGCTTCATAAAACTTATTGTGAAAGTATCATTTGAATGTAAAAGTTATTTTCTGTTTTCCTTAACTGATTGAGATAATCTTGTACGCCTGGTTCTTTTTTGAATTTGGTCAATGCACTGACTGCGGCAATTTTTGTCCACCAAGTTTTTTTATTGTCAATAATGTATTTTAAGGTTTCAATGGCTTTGCTTTTATCTTCTAACTTTACTTTGGTAATATACTGTGTGTATGCTTCGCTCATAGAGTAGCAGTTTTCATCACCTGCATTAGCCAATCTACGCATTTGGGTATCCATCCATTCAAAATCAGAAGGGTTTTGACTTTCGGCAATAGCTTTAGCTACGGCAATTATGATATTAGGGTTTTTCTCTTCACGATATCGGTTAGCAATAGCATATCCTTTTTCATGGTCCAATGTAATAATAGCTTGCATAGCACTACGAAAAACATTATATGACCTATCATTCAAGCAGTTTTCGAACAAAGGTAGCATTTCTTTATCGGCATACATGGATAATACTTGTACTGCTGCGTTTCTGACTTTTGCAGATTTGTCTTTTTGTGCAATCTCTTTGAGTTTGGCTATTACATTATCCTTGTTTTTACCTTTATAGACAAAAGTTTTTCCATCTTTTTCAAAAGCATATTCATGGATAGCTTGGTACCGAAGCTCTTCCGAAGTAGAATCGGATAATGTCATAAAAATTTCAGGTTCAGCAGCTTCGTATTCTGACAAATCTAAATGGCGCATTGCATTGAAGCGGTTTCTAAAAGTGGGATCATGGCGTAAAATGTAGCGATAGTCTTCATTAGTATAATCTTCACGAATATGCATCAAAAGCGTGTTTTCAGGGTCAAACGTGATGTACTCGGGTTTTTTTTCACAGGGTATTTCGACGATAGTATCTCGGGTAAAAATATCCACAGGAATACGATTCTTGACTTTTCCTTGCTCAAAATACATATCTACAAAGCTTTTTAAGCGGTATGCTTTTGGGAAATATCTTTCATCTTGTACCTGATGTAGGCGCACCATAGCAACCTTTTTGTTATCATCATATCCATACTGAATGATAATTTCAGGATGCCCGCGTTGAAGAAACCACTGATCAAAAAACCAGTTTAAGTCTTCTCCTGTAACTTCTTCAAAAGCTAGGCGCAAATCATGTATCTCTACACTTTTGAACTTATTTTTTTCAAGATAAAGTTGTAAAGCTTTGAAAAAGGCTTTATCGCCCACAGTGTGACGCAACATGTGCAGTACTAATCCACCTTTTTGATAAGAGTGCGCATCAAACATGTCTTCTCTGTAATCATAATGGTAGCGTATCAAAGGCTCTCTTTTACTCTGCGCTTCTTGAAGATATTGTAATAAATCTTCTTCTAAATGGGCATCTGCAGACATTCTACCATATTTGTACTCTCTCCATAGATATTCCCCGTAGGTAGCAAAACTTTCATTCAAGGGTAAATTAGACCAGCTTTCGCAAGTAACTAGATCCCCAAACCAATGATGAAATAATTCATGAGCAATAATGTCAAACGGGTGTTCATCCAAAAGTGCTCTATCATCTTTTTGGACAAATTCTCCATGAATTACAGCGCCCACATTTTCCATTGCTCCTGAAACATAATCCCGCACTACAATTTGATGATACTTGTCCCAGGGATATTCTACGCCTAATCTGTTGGAAAAGAACTCAATCATTTCAGGGGTATCACCAAATATAGCTTTGGCATAAGGATGATAATCTTTTTCAAGGTAATAATTTACTTCTATATTACGCCATTTGTCTTTGGTAATGTAAAATTCGCCTACCGCAATCATGAATAAGTAAGGAGCAATAGGGACTTTTTGCTGCCAGTGGTCTGTGCGCCAATTTCCCTCTTCTTTTTGCTCTACTAAAATACCATTAGACAAGGTAGTGTATTTTTTATCTACGGTAAGGTAAATATCATGTGCACTTCTTTGGTTAGGGCTATCAATAGTAGGAAACCAGCAAGATGCAGCTTCGGTTTCACCTTGAGTCCAAAGTTGGGTAGGTTTATTAGGTTCATTACCTTGTGCATTGATAAAATATAAACCTTTATCAGAAGTAATTGCTCTACTTCCTTTAATTGGGACACGATTAGGTTGAGACACATAATCTATTACTACTGTAATTTGCTCTTCGGCAGAATAGGTCTTATCTAAATTGATTTTTATTTTTAAGCTGTCATACGTGTAAGAAACGGTTTTTCCATTTACTTTAACACTGTTTATTTTCATGTATTTTGCATCAAGCACGAGAGTATTTTGGTCGTAAAAGTGAGGTTTAAGAGTAATTGTAGCTACACCAGGCATAGTTTCAGTAGTAAAATCAGGCTTAATTTCTAGTTTAGTGTGTATAAGGTCAAAGTACTTGGTATTTGCAGGACGATAAGGATAGCTAACAGGAAGCCAAGGGGATACTTGCTCCCCTACTTCAACTGTGTCTAAATTTACTGTCTGTGTTTTTTGGGCTTTGTCTTTTTTATTAAATAAGCTACAACCTCCTACACTGACCAATGAAAAAAACGTAAAAACAATGATAAGTTTAGACCAATTAGACATAAGTAAGTGGCAAATATAAAACTATTTATCACAAGGAAAAAAGATAGGTGTTAAAAATCAAACTGTAATCAAAATTTAACTTTTAGCGTGCAAATACAAGATAAACTAAGTAAAGTTCTCAAAGGATTTTCATTTTGATGACTTATTAGTATTTTTGTAGTATGAGATACTTTTTGATACTCTTATTTTTACATTTTGCAAGTCAAGGTTTAATACATGCTCAATGGAATTATGAAGACATTATCAGTAGTTTAACTGCAAACGCAGGTTTGTATATAGATTGGAAAAAAGATGCTACTGGTGCTTATCACGCTGCGTATTTAGATCAGCAAAATACAGTCTTAACATACGCGTACTTAGGACCTAGCAGCACTACTTGGATAAAAGAAATTGCAGATCCTACGCCAAATACAGGGTACTATCCTTCTATTGCAATAGATGGTAACAACAAACCTCATATAGCATACGTTAAAAAACTGCCCGCAGGAACAGGTGCCGCAGGACAAATTTTATACATTCACAAAAAGTCAGGTACATGGTCCACTCCAGAAGTGGTTTTAGATAAAGCAGGTACAGATGATGCCGTACAAACTTTTAGATTAAGCTTGCAAATAGATGCTACAGGCAATATACCCCATTTACTGTACTATGACAATCGTTTCAAAACTATCTTTCCAAGAGAATGGGATTTAGACTTACATCATGCTTGGAAAAGTGGTACACAATGGAAAAATCAGCAGATTTATGGCACCTATGTGGAAAATTCAGGTTATAGTGCTTTTGCTTTACACCCTTGGGATAGAAATTGTTGTACAGGTGTGAATACTCAATATGCACCTCGTGCAATTGGAGAATACGTAGCATCGTGTATAAATCCTACTAACCAAAGAATTGAGATAATTGCTACTAGCGATTTTAGTGATTTATATTATTACAAACAGCACCCTACAATAGACACAATATGGATAAAAAACGGTACAAGTAAAATAGACTCTGCTTGTGTTCAAAATCCCGCTGCTATCGCTCATTGTGATAGTAATCCTGATTTCATGACCAATTTTGATGTGGGTCTAACCCACTTTGGGCTAGGATATGCTAATTTTTACATTCATACAGACAACTCTCGCTACATGACATACAATAAATTTAGATACAGCACGGCTTATTCCGATACGCTACTTTTTGCACGTATGCGTAGTAATAACTCTATCTACCGTGTAGCTGTAGCTCCAGGAGCCACCTGGAACGATTTTTATGTTAAAGGAAATGACACTGTATTTGTGGCTTATTATCAACCTACTACTCAGCTTTTGAAGTTCGCTATGTCTATTGACACAGGACATACTTGGATAACAAAAACGATTACTTCTGAACCTTTTATGTCCCGAAAAATAGCTATCGGCTACCATAATAATAAGGTAATGGTAGCATACTACGATGCTGTCGGTCAATATCCTAAAATCGCTTACAGCAATGATTTAGGAAATACTTGGACATTCTCTTACATAGACTTTACTCAAAATATTGGTTCTTTTTCTGATTATAGAAATGTTGCAAATGATACTATTCAAGTAGCATTTTACGAAAGCACTTATGGGGATTTATACTACACTCAGCGTAAAGGGTTAAGCGCCCCTTGGATTACCGAAAAAGTGGATAGTATTGGAAATGTAGGGCGATTTGTCAAACTGCAATTTAACCACAATAATGGAAAGTATCCTGTTATGATGTATTATGATCTTACCAAAAAAGACTTAAAAATGGCAAAATATAATGGCACAAACTGGCAAATTAGCGTAGTAGATAGTACTTCGGGCTTTGACGTAGGTACAAACTTGAGTTTTGTTATTCATCCTGTTACTAATCGGTACCACGTAGCTTATAGAGCTATTGGTACAAAACAACAGGTATGGTACGCCTACTCTGACGATGAGGGGGTTACATGGAATAAGCAAATTGTTGATTCTGCAAATGTATTCAACGTAGGTTCTTTTATTAGTTTAGCTTTGGACAACACAGGAAAACCTCACATCGCATATCAAAATTTTAATACCAACAAAGTTAAATATGCTTATCCGCACCCATCTATACCTAATGATTGGAAGGATACTACCTTATTTGAAACTAATCCTGATATTGTAGGTAAGTATATAGACTTAAAATTTGATGTTGCTAATAATCCTGTAATCGTGTATTACAACAATTCGGCTAATGCAGTAGAATGTATGTTCAAAAAAGGAACAAGCTGGATAAAAGAGCGCGTCTATGTCGCTTTGACCAGCTTTTCCCACACTACCTTAGCAATTGCACCTAACAAGTACTACATTGGCTTTTACGACGACTTCACAAAAAGTTTTAGAGTAGTTTATAGAAACAATACCAATGATACTTGGTATCAAATAGATGTACCCGTTAGTCAAAATATAGGTTTAATAGGAGAGTCCTCAAGATTAAAAATTTATGGCAATGATTTAATTATGCTTGGTAGAAAAAGTGCACCTCTTAATAGAGGAATAGGAAAAATGTACGCTGCAAATGGGTTGAATATTCTAGGAGAAGTTATATCTGGTGCAGGAGAAGTGCATGTAGCTGAAAGTACCTCACCTGAATCAAATTTAATTATCTACGAAAATTACCCTAACCCTGCGGAAAGCTACAATCAACTAAGTATAGGTTTGACTGCACCACAAGAAGTAGAAATCTCACTTTATGACTATTTAGGCAGACATATACAATACGTGCAAGAACTTACTTATCTGCCTGCTGGTACACACAATATAACCTTAAACACTTCTCATTTACCTTCGGGTACATATATGTATGTTATCCGTACAGCTAACAAAATCTATACTCAAAAACTACTTATAGCTCATTAAACTTTTTTGGAATACAAATTTTAGTTTATCTTGTTTTATTCTTGAAAACCATAATTTTCAAACTTGATATGATCCAAAAAGAAGAAGTATTGAACGTTTTACAAGCTGTCAAGGACCCTGAAATACCTGTTATTTCAGTGGTTGATTTAGGCGTAATTACTGATATACAAATTATTTCAGAAGATAGTATAAAAGTAGTTATGACTCCTACTTTCGCAGGCTGCCCTGCTATTGAAGTGATGAAACAAGGTGTTTATGAGCAGTTAAAAAGTATTCCAGGTGTTAAAAATGTAGAAGTAGAAGTTAATTATGATATTCCTTGGACATCAAACCGTATCAGTCCTTGCGGCAGACGGTTACTTAAGGACTTTGGACTTGCTCCCCCACCTGAAATTAAAGGTGAGTTTTCTTTGGAAGTATTAGAAAGTGTACCCTGTCCATACTGTAATAGTCGTAATACAACTTTGAAAAGCGCATTTGGAAGCACATTATGTAGGTCTATCCATTACTGTAACGATTGCTTACAAGGTTTTGAACAATTCAAACCACTGTAATTAGAGATATACTTTACATACAAAATATACATAGACCTAAATCTAAATTACATTCTGTCGTTTTATTTTATTAAAAATGTAGGTATTTTTTTACTTTTAGACTGTAAAAGTCCAACTTGGTACTATTGATATACAAAGTTTGATATTTTTTTTAAGAAATACTATTTTTTATTAGGTTTTTAGAATAGTGTTGAATAATTTTGCTTATAGGTTTTTATACTTTACTTAGAGATTTAATATACTTGCGTATGGAACTTAATTTTGACCTTCCAGAGAAAGATAAAACTCCCCAGAGTATTATCAAAGTAATAGGAGTAGGAGGGGGAGGAAGCAATACCTTGAATAATATGTACCATAAAGGTATAGCGGGAGTAGACATGTTAGTTTGCAATACAGATCGTCAAGCTTTGGCAATGAGTCCTATACCATATAAAATACATCTTGGACAAAAGTTAGTACAAGGATTAGGTGCAGGTGGAGACCCCGAAGTAGGGCAAAAAGCAGCAAAAGAGAGCGAAGAGGAAATTAGAGAATACTTAAAATTAGGAAATACACAAATGTTATTTATTACCGCAGGAATGGGTGGAGGTACAGGTACGGGTGCAGCACCTGTCATAGCACGGATAGCAAAAGAAATGGATATTTTAGTAGTAGGAATAGTAACCACTCCCTTCTCTTTTGAAGGAATACAACGAAAAGAAAGAGCTAAAATGGGGTTAGAAAAACTAAGAGAATACACAGACACTCTATTGGTCATCAATAATGATAAAATTCATCAAATTCTTGGAAACAGTGGTATAACTGCAAAAAAAGCATTTGCCTATGCTGATGACGTTCTCTTTAATGCTACCAGAGGTATAGTAGAAATAATTACAAAACCAGGCTTGATAAATGTTGACTTCAAAGATGTCAAAAATGTAATGAGTAACGGTGGTACTGCTATTATGGGTACAGCAACGGCGCAGGGCAATAATCGTGCTAAGGAAGCAGTAGAAGCAGCCATGTCCAGCCCACTTTTGGATAATGTAGATATAAGAGGCGCAAGAAGTATATTAGTTAATATTACAGGCAGCGAGGATAGCTTAATGTTAGACGAGTTTACCTATATCAATCAATACATCCAAGAAAAAGCAGGGGGTAAAGCCGATTTATTCACAGGAATGGCTTACGACAATAGCATGGGCGATAAAATATCAGTTACTGTAATTGCTACAGGATTTGATAATGAACAAAAGACTAAAAAATCACAATTTATATCCTTCGCAGGTACTGAATCGGTAAAAAATGAAATCAAAACAGAGAACTTTTTTAAGGAAACTTTTATGGTCAAAGACACAACAATTGAGGAGAAAAAGAAAGATGTTACTTTGAGTTCAGCTAATCAAACCGAAACTGAAAAACCCATAAAAAATCAAGTAATAACGATTGTACAGCATAAGACTGAAACTATTCCAGAGCAAGAAAACCAAAACACAACAAAGAAAAAAGTGTTTGAATTATATGGAAGTGAAACACCTGATGATAACAACATAGAATTAGAAAAACAAAAACTACAAAGAGAATTTGAAAACCGATTGAAAAGTACTAGCAACAATAAAAGCGTAGACTACAAAGATGAAAAAATTCTCAAAGAATTAGAGGATATCCCTGCCTACAAAAGAATGGGTAAAGATTTTAGTAACTATCAAAATATAGTTATATCAGGTTCAAAGACTATCTTACAAGAAAACACAGATCCAGAAACAGGCGAGAAAAAAATCACTCTCAAACAAAATAATTCCCACTTGCATGACAACGTAGATTAGAGTAAAATGGCACTTATATTTGATATTTTTGTTTGCATAGTCATCGGTTGGGGTGCTTGGAAAGGCTACCAAAAAGGAATTATCAGGCAAGTTTTGGTAGTTATAGGCGTAATTATATTCGTAGTATTAGGCTTAAAGATAGCTACTTTGGTAGGAAAAGCAATAAAAAACTTAGTCCAGCCACATTTTATCCCACTATTTTCATTAGCATTAACAATATTTTTTATTATTTTGGCTATTAGCATAGCTAATAAACTTTCTCAAAAACTACTTAGCACAATAATGCTAAACAAGGTTAATCGATTGGCAGGGGGATTTGTAACTGCTTTTTTGTATGCCAGCATCCTATCTGCTTTATGTTACATGTTACATCAAGCTAAAATTTTTAGTCCTACTTTTGCCCAGCAGTCTATTACTTACATGATTTTAGTCAATGCAGCACCCAAGATATACGCCTACACACTATCTATCTTACCTATTGTTAAAGAGATAGTTATGGACTTTGTAAATATGCTAAAATCTCTATCTATTCCACAATAGGAGGAGAGAAACAGAATGGCAATCAAATGTCAAATTATCTACAAAAATGTGAAGCGAATTACCCTAAAAGTAGATTGTCATTTGAACGTAAAAATAGTTTGTCCTTTTCACTGCTCAAAACAAGAAATAGAACAATTTATACATAAAAAACAAGAATGGATACAAAAACAAATTTCCTTTTTCAAGGAACTCAACTATAAACAAATTTCTCTACAAAAAGATGAAATTTTAGTATTTGGAAGTGCATATAAGTTTGTGTATACCCCTGAACTAAAAGGTAAAACTCAATTTAATCATGATAAAAAAACGATTTACACTGCTAATTTATTAACGCAAAAAAAAGTTCTAATAGACTGGTACCAAAAGCTGGCTAATTTATTTCTGAAGCAAAGATTAGCACATTTAGCGCAAATATATAATCTACCCTACAATAAGGTTACTATAAGAAATCAAAAAACTCGATGGGGAAGCTGCTCATCTGTCAAAAATATTTCATTGAACTGGCGTTTGATAAAAATGCCGCTATGGGTAATAGATTATATTCTTTTACATGAGTTAGCCCACACGATTCATCTGAATCATTCAGCAGAATTTTGGAATTTGGTAGCTCAGCTCTGCCCATACTATCAAAAGGCAGAGAAGTGGCTCAAAGAATATGGCTATCAATTATAGTAGCATTCCTGCAATACAAGCAGTCATAAAACAAGACAGAGAACCTCCTAACAAAGCACTTAAACCTAACTTAGCTAAATTTGCTCTCTGTTCAGGTGCAATAGCGCCGATGCCACCTATTTGTATCCCAATAGATGCAAAGTTGGAAAAACCACATAAAGCATACGTAGCAATAATAGTAGAGCGTTCAGAAATTTGCCCTTTTAATTGTGAAAGAGAAATATATCCTACGTACTCATTGATAACTGTTTTTTCGCCAAGTAATCTACCTACAATCATTGTGTCTTGCCATTCTACACCAATTACCCAAGCAATAGGCTGAAAAATTAAGCCAAATATCAGTTGCAAATCTAATTTTTTGAAATGACCGTCAGTTTGTATTTCAATCCATTTATTCAAACTACCTGAACCAATAGGGATCATTTCGCCAATACCTGATAAGATAGAGTTTAGCATAAATATAACGGCAATAAAAGCAATTAACATTGCTCCGACATTTGCAGCAAGTTTTAATCCGTCCAGGGTTCCCATAGAAATAGCTTCAATAATATTTCCGCCAATAGTTTCTTTGGTTAGTACAAGTTTATTGTCAATTTTTTCAGGTTCAGTTTGAGGAAGTATGATTTTAGAAAAAACAATCGCACCTGGGGCAGCCATTACAGAAGCCGAAAGCAAGTGCGTAGCAAAAAGCTGCTGCTGCGCAGGATTATCTCCACCCAATAAGGCAATAAAGCTTGCCATTACTCCCCCTGCAATAGTTGCCATTCCTGCTGTCATTACGGTAAGCAATTCAGATAGAGTCATTTTAGGTACAAAAGGTTTAATAAGTAAAGGAGCTTCGGTTTGCCCGAGAAAAATATTAGATGCTGCAGCTAAGCTCTCTGCACCTGAAAGTTTCATGGACTTAGAAATAACCCAAGCAATCCCATAAACTATTTTTTGCAAAATACCTAAATAATACAAAGCACTCATTAAAGCAGAGAAAAAAATTATTGTAGGCAGTATTTGAGTGGCAAAAATAAAACCCACTTTATCCTGAATAGCCAAGTCGCCGAAGACAAATTTTGCACCTTCACGTTGATACGCCAAAATTTTTGTAAATAAACTTCCAAAAAACGAAAAAGCTTCACGTACAAAAGGTACTTTCAGTACTAACACAGCAAATACAACTTGCAAAAGTATACCCGTTACTACAAGTTTCCAACTAATTTTTTTCTTATGATAGGAAAAAGCATAAGCTATTGCTAATAAAATAGCTATACCTAAAATTCCTCTCACGATATGTGTAAGTGTCATGATAGCCAAAAGTAAAACTTTTCATAAAAATAGCCAAAAACGCAGTGCTGTGTCATAGTTTTTTATATTTTTGTTAAAAAGTTTCTACAATTTGAAAACAATAAAACTTAACTGCTCATACACTATAATAGAAGAATGGAATGAGCTACAACAAGATGAACAAGAGCTGATTGTAGCGGCTAAAAAAGCTTCTAAACTAGCTTATGCACCTTATTCTGAATTTTTTGTAGGCGCTGCTATTTTACTCAAAGATGGAAAAACTATACTTACAGGAAATAATCAAGAAAATGCCGCTTATCCTTCGGGCTTATGTGCCGAACGCGTAGCGTACTTTCAAGCTGGAGCCTTAGGATATGCAAAAGAAATAGCTAAAATTGCAATTACCGCATACACACAAAAGTTTGAATATAGCAACCCTGTAAGCCCTTGCGGTGCTTGCAGACAAGTTATGGCTGAATACGAACAACTTTCTAAACAACCTACTATTATCTTACTTACAGGTTCTAACTTACTTCCCGTATATAGGATTGAAGGGGTTGAAATGCTTTTGCCATTGCAGTTCAAGCTGTATTAACTATCAAAATAAAAAACCTAATAGAATACTACTTGTAATAGAAATGCGTGTTTTTGTACCATAATCATCCCATTCATAAAAATCTTCAACGGAACCAAAGCTGCTTATGTGTGTAGCGTCTTCAGGTATTTTGAGATTATTTTTAATGGAAATAATTCTACGCCCTATACCTGCAAATATATCAATGTAAACTCTCTCACTTAATTTTTCTTGATAACCTATTTTTATGTGATAAGCATACACAGTTCTGTTTACTCTGTACTCTAACATTCGTTGGTAACTAACATCAGGCGTATGTACAAGAAAGTATTTACCTTTGTTGTACCACACAGATTTATATAAAAACTCTGGCGCAGCATATAAGCCCTTAAATATTGTTATATGACTGTCTAAGTAGTATCTATATTCTAACCTAGCATTAAAGCCAATAAGATTGTTAAGGTCATATTCCCCATCATAATCTACCGAAAACCTATACAAAGCCCCATAGCAAAATCCTGGTGTGAATTGAATACTGTGTTTGCGGCTAAAGGCGTACTCAATTCTGGGCTGTAAGGTAGGCGTATGGTTCAAAGTAGCTAAAAAATCAGGCTTGACCAAAAGTTTTTTTTGGTTTTGTGCTGCTACGGTATGCATAACCATAAACAACGCCAGCCCAAAAATTAAGGCTGAATAGGAATTGTACTTATCCATTGTATATCATTGGGATTAGTGTAAGTATATTGGAATAAACCTGTACTACCTATTAAAAGCAGTAAATTCGGTAAAGCAATTACATCATAGCCAAACATTCCTGATATAGTTCGGACTAAGACAGGATTGTAAGGATCAGTTACATCAAAGACCTTGAAGCCATTATTTCCTTCGCATACAAACAATACGTTACCTTGCACTGCTAAACCATAAGGTGAAATCATCGGAATACTTTTGACCAACTTCGGTTTAGCAGGATTACTAATATCTATAACATCTAAAAAACTTTGAAACTGCCCGCAGTTATTTCCTGCCCGTAAGGTTACGTAAGCTGTATTTCCCTGTACTACTACTGGGTCGCAAGCGGCAATATGGGAATAAGTAGATAAATGTATAGGACTAAGTGGATTAGTTACGTCGTAAATGTACATTGCTGAACGGCTTCCAATAAAAAGTTTATTTTGATAGTAAAAAATAGTTTCAAAGGCAGGATTGGGTGTAAGGCTTACTGCGGTTGCTGTGCTAGGATGGGCAGGATTTGTAATATCGTATGCTTTTATTGTGCTGTTATCTACAGTGTATAGAGTGTTATCTGCAATAGCGAACCTTGCCATAGAACCGCTTTTACTAGTGCTTGTCCCTCCGAAGTTAACATCATGCTTAGTAGAACAAGCTTGCACCAAAAGGCTCAAAGCAATTACAAATATTTTGCCTGTGTGTTTCATATTTTACATTTTGGATTTTTTAATTTTGTTCTTTGCCAGCCAACTATTACACCTTTATTTTTATCAGGACATTCAAAATAAGTGAAGCCTGTTTGAGGGTCGGGAAAGTCTTTTTGAGGTAACAAGTTTTCCGATGCTGCATTAGGAAAAGCATTTTTAATTCTATCCACTTCTCTAATGTTGTTCATATCGCTAATATCAATCACTACTAAGTCTGTGTAACTATCTGCATACAAATAGTTATTCTTGATAGCCATATCTCTATTGGCAGGAACTTTAATGAATGTTTTAAGTATCGGATTGGCGGGATTAGTATTATCTATAATATGGATACCTCTTCCACCATCGCTAACTAAAATGTATTTGTTATAGTAGTAGATTTTACCAGGGTTTTTCAAGCCAGTAGAGTTTTGTGTAGAAATAGGCTTGTTCAATTCCTCATAAGAAACATAGATAGGCTTGTAGCCTTCTACTTCAAAGTCTTTTCTCGGTGTGTTGCAAGATAGCACAAAAAGCACTAAACACAGAAAAATAATTTTTGATTTTCCTTTCATCCTTATCACTTTGCAGCAAAAATTAAGCCGTAGATATGTATTAAGCCTAATTTATAGTGATTTTACTTTTTGGGCGTGCCCCTTGCTGACGCAAGGGTCGGGGCATTCCGCACTGCGCTAACGCTTCGGTACTTCGCTACGCTTCGTACTGCCCTTACGGGCATGCTCCATGCCCCTCACGCAGATGACCTGGGCAGTTATGTCTTTACCTTATTTGAGCTTGAAGTACAATCCCTTACAAACTAAAACCTTGCATAAGAAACAGAGAAATGACTTTTTCAGAGATCCCTTGCGTGA
>JANWVW010000033.1 GCA_025056095.1 Bacteroidia bacterium | reverse complement strand
ATAGCGTAGCCCGTAGCACGCCGACCTTGTGGGCATGAGCGCAGCGAAACGCCCACAAGGGCACGCCCAAAAAATTAAAATTGAAATTAGAATTTTGGAGTTTGTCCTTTATGTAAAGTAAAAATGGGTTTTATGCAATGTGAGTAAAGTTAGGATGGGATGAATAGTTTTTTGTGCGCCCCCGCTTCGCGGGGGCGCACAACACTTAATCAAAAACAAAACCAACGTAAGCGCTTATTCGGTAACTACTTCAGTAGGTGTAGAAGTATTGTCAGCAAGATTAGTTTCTTGTTGCTCTTGTTCTTGCTCTTTTTCTTTGTCTATCCTTCTTTCGTTGTATCCTTCGATAATTGCATCCACAATAGTGGAAGTGATAATGTGGATAGATTTAGCCGCGTCGTCATTAGCAGGAATGACATAATCTACCAGAGTGGGATTACTGTTTGTGTCAACCATAGCAATGATGGGAATGCCCAACCTTCTAGCTTCCTCAACTGCAATGTGTTCTTTCTTTATATCTACGATGAAAACTGCTGCGGGCAGGCGAGCTAAATCTACTACACCTGATAATACTTTTGCAATTTTATCTTTTTTACGTGCTATCATTAGCCGCTCTTTTTTGTTAAGCTTGTTGTAGTTTTCCTCGTCTGCCATTAGTTTTTCAAGCCCGTGCATTTTTTTAATGGACTTGCGAACAGTAGTGAAGTTGGTAAGCATTCCCCCCAACCATCGTTCGGTTACATAGGGCATGTTACAGCGGCTAACTTCCTGCGCTACAATATCTTTTGCTTGTTTTTTCGTAGCTACAAATAGAATTTTTTTACCTGTGCGTGCTAATTGCTTAGCTAGTTCACAGGCTTCTTGCAGCATAACTTGGGTTTTGTATAAATCTATAATGTGGATGCCGTTGCGCTCCATAAAAATGTAGGGCTTCATTTTGGGATGCCACTTGCGCGTAAGATGCCCAAAATGCACACCTGCATCTAATAATTGTTCGTATGTTGGAATATTCATGATGTCTCTCCTCCTCTTGATTAACGTTTAGAAAATTGAAATCTTTTGCGTGCTTTTTTACGACCTGGTTTTTTACGCTCTACCATTCTTGGATCACGAGTAAGCAGACCTGCTTGTTTCAATACAGGGCGATGTTCAGGGTCTATTTCGCATAATACGCGAGCAATTCCCAGGCGGGTTGCTTCTGCTTGCCCACTAATACCTCCCCCTCTAACATTTACTTGAATATCAAAGTTAGAAAGAGTGTTAGTAAGGGCTAAGGGCTGCTTGACTACAGTTTGTAAGTTCGTCAATGGGAAGTAATCTTCAAGTTTTCTGCCATTTACGGTAATGATGCCTGAACCTGGCTTTGCCCATACGCGCGCCACTGCGGTTTTTCGTCTACCTACTGCGTTCTTTTTATCATCCTTGATTTTTACCATTGCTCCTCCTTATCTTTTAATGCTTGTGATATTTAATTTTTCGGGTTTTTGCGCTTCATGAGGATGAGTAGCCCCTGGATAAATAAATAGGCGTTTCTTCAATCGCTCTCCTAACCTTGTTTTAGGAAGCATACCATACACAGCATGCTCTAAAACACGCGTAGGATGAAGTTTAAACACCTTAGATACAGGTGTAAAGCGCTGCCCGCCAGGATAACCTGTATAGCGGACGTACTCTTTTTTTAGCATTTTTTTACCTGTAAAACGAACCTTTGCTGCATTGATGACAATTACATTGTCACCGCAGTCTACGTGTGGGGTGTACATAGGCTTATGCTTGCCGCGCAAAATATAAGCTATGCGCGCTGCTAAGCGCCCCACAATTTCGGCTTCTGCATCAATTAACCACCATTTACGTTGGATAGTATTTTCGTTCGCTTTATCCTTCGTATTGGCGTTAGCCGAAACAGTTTTAAAACTTAACGTATCCATGAACTCAAAACACCTGAAAAAGGACTGCAAAGTTACACTGAACATTTCAAATATCAAAATTGTAAAAGAGGTTTTAAGAAACTGCCTGTAACCGTGCCTTTGCTTCGTATCATTTTTTCAGGCGTACCTGTGAATACTATTTTTCCACCTTTATCTCCCGCACCAGGACCTAATTCAATCACATAGTCTGCAGTTTTGATAAATTCTAAATTATGCTCTATTACTACTACGGTATGCCCCTGATCTACTAATTTGTTCAAGGCTTTTACCAACTTTTCAATGTCATACAAGTGCAGTCCTGTGGTAGGTTCATCAAAAATATATAATCCTTTTCGGTTTTTATCTTCCACTAAAAAAGCAGCTAGCTTCAAGCGTTGTAACTCTCCACCTGAAAATGTATCTGTACTTTGACCTAATCGTATATAGCCCAAGCCTACTTCCTCCAAAGGTTTTAGCCGATTGATAATCCGCAAGTGCTCACTAAAAAATAATATGGCTTCATTTACTGTCATTTGTAATACTTCATAAATGTTTTTATCCTTGTATTTAACATCTAAAATATCTTTTTTAAATCGTTTGCCTTGACAAATATCACAAACTAACTTCAAATCTGCCATAAACTGCATATCAATCGTGATGTATCCTTCACCTTCGCATACATCACAAGCCCCATGTTCGGAATTATAGGAAAAATGTCCTTCGCTGTAGTTTCTTTGTTTAGATAGAGGTTGTTGTGCAAAGATAGAACGGATAAAATCATAGGTTTTTGTGTAAGTAACTACGTTTGAACGCGAACTTCTTTGAACTGGGTTTTGATCTATCAACTCTACAAAGTCTATTGTATGTGGAATAAAAACATAGCCACTGTTGTGATTGGTATAAGTTTCATCAGGTAAGTTGGATAAGTGCTCTGTTGTTTCATACTCCTCATCCTCATAAAAACTTTCTTTATTCTCTTCAAAATCAGATTTTCTGAGTTGATAATAAGCCTTTTGATAAAGAGCGTCTACAATTAAAGAGGACTTTCCTGAACCACTTATTCCTGTAACTACGGTCAAACATTCTGTGGGAATATCCACAGATACATTTTGTAGATTGTTGACATTGATGTTTTTCAAAATAATAAAGTCTTTGGGCTTTCGCCTGTTTTTAGGTACAGGAATAGATGATCTACCTGATAAATAAGCACCTGTCAAACTTTGCTCACATTTGAGAAGTTCTGAATACTTTCCTTGAAAAACGATATTTCCCCCATTTTCTCCTGCATATTTGCCCATATCAATAATGTAGTCAGCGTGTTTCATAATTTCGGGGTCGTGTTCTACTACAATTACAGTATTGCCTAAATTGCGTAAGTTTTTAAGGGTCTGTATTAGCTTTTGGGTATCATTCGGATGCAAACCAATAGAAGGTTCATCTAAAATGTACAGGGTGTTAATTAAAGGGCTGCCCAAAGACTTAGCTAAATGAATACGTTGTGTTTCTCCTCCTGAAAGTGTATTTGCATTTCTATGCAAGGTCAAATATTCTAATCCAACCTGCTGAACGTATTCTAACCTTGATTGTATTTCAATCAATAAACGTTCTGCTATTTTTTGTTGATAGGGGCTAAGCTCGAGGTTGTTTATCCATTCTAAAACTTCGGAAATGGACATTTGAAGTACTTGGCGAATGTTTTTGTTACCTATTTTTACATAATTCGTTTCCATGCGTACGCGAGTACCTTCACAGGATGCACATACACCTGTAGTTTTGACTTTTTCTAGTGAGTTCAAAACATATATTTGGTTGCTTTTGAGTGCTTCCATTATACTTGGAATAATCCCCACGCAAAGTGTGTCTAATCCATACCACAAGATATTTTTTTCTTTCTCTGTCAACGATTCGTAGGGTTTATCAATGTCAAATCCATAGCGAGGGGCAGTTTTGAGAAAATTATTCAAATATTCCTGCATCTTTCCTTTCCATATACGTACAGCGCCTTCTTTAACAGAAAGTTCAGGTGCGGGAATAATTAAATTTCTAGAATAAGTATGACCATAGCCGCTTCCTTGACACAAAGCACAAGCTCCATACGCCGTATTAAAGTTAAAAAATTCGGGAGTAGGGCGTTCAAATGCTATTCCATCTGCTTCAAATCGGTCAGAAAAAGTAATGTAGTATTTGCTCGGATCTAGTTTCTCATTTTTGGGCAATTTCAAAGTTTGAGGGCTCTCTATCCACAAAGTAAGTTCTCCTTCGCCTTCAGAGAAAGCCGTTGACACAGAATCAGACCAATCGTTGAGATATTGGGAAAAATTTTCTCGAATAATCGTTCTATCAATCAGCAGATAAATATTCCCTTTTATGTAGTCGTGCTCTTCCTTTTTAGTAATTGTAGAAATGAAATCCTCAATATCTACTATCTGACCATAGTAGAATAAACGGCTAAAACCTTTTTGTAATTGAACCTCTAAATTTTCCTTTAAAGTGCGTTTATCTTTTTTATGATTACTAACCGTGAGATAAACTTTGGTATTCAGTGGTAAGTTTGCTGTAAAATCTACTACATCTTGAATGGTATGCGTTTTAACTATAGTATCTGAAACAGGTGAATAAGTTTGTCCTACTCGAGCAAAAAGTAAGCGTAGATAGTCATATATTTCTGTGATTGTACCTACTGTTGATCGAGAGTTATTGGTAGAAACTTTTTGTTGTATAGCAATAGCTGGGGAGATGCCTAAAATATAATCTACATCGGGTTTTTCCATTTGGTCTACAAACTGGCGAATGTACGCACTTAAACTTTCCACGTATTTGCGTTGTCCTTCTGCGTAGAGAGTGTCAAAAGCTAAGGAACTTTTGCCTGAACCACTTAGTCCTGTGATGACAATTAACTTATTTCGGGGAATAGCAAGGTCAATGTTTTTAAGGTTGTGGGTTCGAGCGCCTTTGATAAGTATGTAGTTCTGAGTATCTTTTTTCTCAAAAGCGTTTTGCTGCGAGGTACTCATACTTAACTTTGTACAAAACTATAAGAAAAATGGTTCAAATTTGATTTTCCGATAAAGGTACCGTAAAAGAAAACATACTTCCTACGTTTTCTGTACTTTGCACGCTAAGCTTGCCATGATTGAGCTGAATAAACTCTTTACACAGCTGTAAGCCTAATCCTGTGCCTTTTTCTGCTGCTGTACCTCTTGTAGTTAAGCCTTCAAATATCTTATCAATGTGCTTTTGTGGAATACCTACACCTGTATCAGTGATAGAAACAACTGCTTCTTTACCTTGCTGCGTTACAGAAATTTGAACCTTACCTTGTTCAGGTGTAAATTTAATTGCATTATTAACTAAATTCCGAAGAACTAAATGCAGCATATCTCGGTCAGCAAAAACAAAGTAATCTTGGGGTACATTGGCGGTTAATTCAATTTTTTTCTCCTGTGCAACAGGGCTGTAAAGTTCCATAATCTCTGCAATTAAAGATTGAATAGAAAAAGTAGCAGGATTAGGTTTTACGTTCTGCATTTGAGCAGCAGACCATTTGAGCAAATTATCTAACAAATTAAAGGTATTATCTAAATTTTTGCTGATTTGATGGAGATAAACCTTAAAATCTTCGGGAAGGTTAGGTTCATCTTTAAGAATCATAAGTATTCCTTTGGCAGTAGCAAGAGGACTACGTAAGTCATGAGAAATGATAGAAAAAAGTTTATCTTTAATTTGGTTATTTTTTTGAAGCTCTGCGTTGATACGACTAATTATTTGATTACGTTCTTCAAGTTTTTTAAGATAATGATTTCTTGAACTATTTACATATACTAAAAGAATAGCCAAAGCAGAAGCTAAGGCTAGTGCTAATACAACAAAAGCAATTGTAATACCTTGTTTGCGTAATCGTTCTTGCTGAATCTGGTTAAGCGACCTTAGCTTTTGATTCATTTGTTCTATTTGTAAAAGTTCATAATCATTTTCTGCCAAACCTGCTTCTTGTCTTTTGTATTCTGCAAATAAGCTATCTTTTACAATACTTTCCTTCTGCCTGTATAAATAAGCTTCTTTATACTTACCTTGTTTCTCATAAATTTTGGAGAGTGTCTGGTAAAGCTCTTTTTCTCGCTCTTTACTTTCTATTTTATGGACTAGCGGTAATACATAAAGAGATTCTTTTTCTGCACGACTGTAGTTATTTTTTTCTAACAAAACATTAGCCCTAGTGATGAGGGCATCTACGTATACATCGTCAGGTTTGTCATTCTTATATAACTCAATAGCTTGGTTACAGTAACTTAATGCCTTATCTAGTTCTTTTGCTTCAAAAGAAATTTTACCCAAGTATAAATAAACATTTCTTACAACACTATTATTGTTAAGTAAAGCTGAAATTTTTTTTGTTCTTTCAAGGTACTGTCTTGCCTTTTCAAAATTTTTGACACTGCTATTGTAGGAATACAGAATAGCCAAGTTCGCTAGTGTAACAGACATACCTAAACTGTCTTTCAATTTTTCTTTTATTTGTAAGGATTTTTCATAAAATTCTATAGCTCTTTGGTAATTTTTTTGTCTATCAAACAAAATACCCATATTGTTGTATATTTTTGAGCGTAAAGCATCATACTTAGGATGGTTAAGAATAGACAAAGCGCGGTAGTTATATTGCTCTGCTTTTTTGTACTTTTCTTGAAATCGATAAATGGTTGCTAACCCAAAGTAAATTTCAGCTAGATTGATGGTATCTAAAATTTTTTCACATAAAACGGCTGCTTTTTGATAATACTCAATGGCATTTGTATACTTGTTTTGAAAATTATATGACTTAGCTAAATGAATGTAAGCTTTTATCTGTATAGGGATATTTTTGAGTTCCTCAGCGATTTGAACTGCTTCAAGAGCATATTGCAAACTTTTTTCTTTATCGCTACGCATAATCTGCTTTCCTATACCTATCAGGTAGTTAACGCGTGTACTATCTCTTTGATTATGAACTTGTATTGCTTTTTGTAAGCTTTCCAATACTCTATGCTGCCCAAAAATATTTGACACTTGCAAGATTGATATCCCACAAATGAGTATTTTTAAGCGCAGCATTCTTACAAATCTACAAATGTGCAAAGGTATAAAATTTTTACTATTTCTTGTTTTTCTGCATTTTTGCCTTCTAGCTCAAAATGAACATACATATCGGCACTTTTCTCAAACTTATGTAGCCCGTAGCCTTCCTTGTAAGGTTCAAATTCCCTTGATGCATACTTTGATGCGTTTTGAAGATAGTATAATAGTAGATATCTACCATTATCAAAGCTACTATAGTTCAAAACTACAACCTACGAATAAAAAAGATAGCATTACTGTCGTAGAATGTACATTACCAAAAGAAGGATGGTATCAAGTATTTGCGTTTACTAAGCAAGGCGTAAAATTGTATGAAACTTCTTTGCTTATTCTATACAAGCCTCAAATTTCACTGCCCAAAAATGATTACTCTACCTTCAAAGAAATACAAGTGCTTTACAAAAGCGAATCTGTTCTATTTCAAACTGACAGCGTACTTACTCTACACCGAAGGAAACGTAGCCATCAAATTACGATAGTATGCGGTCTACCCTCTTCTGATGATAAAGATACATTATTGCTGAACATATACCAATATGACAAGAAAAATAATCTTATCCCAAGCGCTTCAATTATTGCTTTGAAACAGGGGGAATATTATCAAGCAGAGTGGACAGTCAAAAAAAAGGATTTAGGTAAATACAGAATAAGCTTTTTTGATAAGCATGGTTACTGGTACGGGGCTAAGGAGATATACTTGGAAGAAGGTAGATAACTAAAAGTTTTCTTGTTACTTTTGCACCCATGCGTAATATCTGGATTATTTTTGAAAAAGAAATTCATTCATTCTTCAGTTCTTTGATTGCTTATGTAGTTATGATTGTTTTTCTTGGTATAGTAGGTTTTTTTGTTTGGATAGCACCAGGTAATACGCTACAAGTAGGGGCAGCTAATTTGCAAGTATTTTTCACTTTTGCACCTTTGGCGT
Organism: Bacteroidia bacterium; assembly: GCA_025056095.1. Taxonomy (NCBI): domain Bacteria; kingdom Pseudomonadati; phylum Bacteroidota; class Bacteroidia; species Bacteroidia bacterium. The sequence continues at coordinate 10,814 of JANWVW010000033.1, read as the reverse complement.
TTATGTTTTTAGTTCCTGCTATTACCATGCGGGCTATTGCAGAAGAGAAAAAAACGGGCACTTTTGAATTCCTTATGACCCGACCTATTTCAGAATATCAAATTCTTTTAGGAAAATTTTTGGCTGCATCTACGCTTACTGTACTTTGTATTTTGCCTACTCTCATCTACCTATTTACTGTTGAACAGTACGCTCTTCCCAAAGGAAACATAGACTGGGGAGCTGCTTATGGTGCTTACGTAGGTCTAACTCTTATTGGTATTTCCTTCTGTGCTTTAGGGATATTATCTTCTGCTCTTACAGATAATCAAATTGTGGCTTTTATTATAGGATTTTTTTTATGTTTCTTTTGGTTCAAAGGTTTTGGTCTGATAGCCGATTTATTTACACATCAAGTCAGAGTTCATGACTTTATTGATGCGTTGGGGATAGAAAACCACTATGTCAGTATGAGCAGGGGTGTGATAGATTTTAGAGATGTTTTTTACTTTGTTTCTTTCTCGGTTGCCTGTATTTTAATCAGCAAAACGCTTATAGAGATAAGAAAGTAAGCATTTCTGATTGAGATTAGGAACAGAAGCACTTTGCCATTGAGATTGAGGAATTAGATTTCAAAAAAGGAATAGATTAAGTTTTAATTTTTTGGGCGTGTCCTTGCCCACACTTCGCTTGCGCTTGTGTGGGCAAGGTCGGCGTGCTTCGGGCTACGCTGACGCTTCGGTGCTTCGCTTCGCTACGCACCGTGCTAACGCACGCCCTTCGCATGCCTCACGCAAAGGATCTCTGAAAAATTCATTTCTCTGTAAGTTATGCAAGGTTTTAGCTTGTAAGTACTTGTACTTCAATCTTAAACAAGGTAAAGATATAATTGCACAGGTAATTTGCGTGAGGGGCATGGAGCATGCCCGCAAGGGCAGTACGAAGCGCAGCGAAGTACCGAAGCGAAGCGCAGTGCGGAATGCCCCGACCCTTGCGTCAGCAAGGGGCACGCCCAAAAAATTATCATTAAAATTTTAATCCTTATGGATATCTAAATAAACTAACGCTGCAAGGTTAATGTAAAATAAAGACCCAATTTCATCTACTTCTAATAGGTCATTGATAAGCAAGTGAAGCAAAAGAATAATAAGGCTGCAACCTGTAGCTAGCGCCCACAATTTTTTTGTTTTTGATGCTTTTTGAAAAATTTTTTGCGAACGAAACAAAGCCGTTATGACCAAACCTATAAATAAAATTCCTCCTATAATTCCTCCTTCTACAAACGCACCAATAAATTGAGAGTGCAGACCTGAATTTTCTATATTTGAACTGACCTCTGTTCTAAAAAATGCATTAGTGTAACCTTTGTACTCAAAAATGAACGTCCCCGCTCCAAAACCTACAACAGGGCGATCTTGAATCATGTTGTACGCTGCTATCCAACGATATAAACGTTCTACTGATGAAACATCTTTAAGCTTAATAGTAGCGCTTATCTGTTTTTGAAAACTGTTTTTATGCCATTCTGTATACTTCTCCCCATGAGCAAAACTGAGATAGTTATTGTCGTAAAGCAAGTACGTAGTTAAAAAAGTTGCAGCAATTAAAACAAGCCAAACACTTATCCGTATCAATCTCAAATAGTACAATAAGATGGTTACAGGCAAAAGTAACACAGCAATATATGTAGCTCTTGTGTAAGTAAATACAACAGCAGTACAAAATAAAATAAAGAGTGTTAAACAAATCCATCTTATCCACGAGCGGGCAAAAATTCCCACTAATAAAAAAGGCAAAACCGCAGCCACAGCTGTGCCATAGTTAACATGATTTTTATAAAAAGGCGACATCACAAAACTGCTCCAATAAAAGGTCAAACCTTTTTGAAAATGTCTAAATAGAGCATAAATGACAACAAAAGTTAAAGGAATTATATACAATAGCCATATATTAGGCAGTTGTTTCCATTTTTTAAGTACATAATAAGTAACAAAAAAAAATACAGTAATTGTCCATGTTTTCATGATAGTTGCTTTAACAGATACAAGAATATGCGTAGAAAAGAGTGTACACACCAGTGTCCATATCCAACCTACTATAATCCAATTTGTAATAGGATGGGACCACAAAGCAAGGTCTGCTTGTGGATTAAGCAAGCTCTTGACAAAAAACATGAACATTAAAAGAACAAGAATAGGTTCAGCAGGGACACTAATACTAATAGTTTCATCTAAAATAAAAACATCTACAGATAAGGGAATACTCAATATGACTACCGCATACGTCCATTGATAGTTAGTTAGTCCAAGCAGAAATACGTGGAATGCTAAGGGTAAAAATGCCCATGCTTCTTGCCTTGTCCATAAAATACCCAGAATAGCAATTGCAAATATCAAAAAATTGGCAAGCCACACCCAAGTAAAATTGAAATGGCAGGTATTATGCATGAACTCGGTTTAGATTGTGTTTCAAAATAGCAAATAGTACTCCGATACCTAGTCCACTAAGGGCAAAGCCTAAGATAATAAGTGCCCGTTTTGGTCTATCTCTTTTACCATTAGGTTGGGCTTCATCTAATATCATAGCATTGTCTAGGGTGTATTTTTTATCCATTTTGCTCATTTCTAATACTGTTTTATATTTTGAAAGTTGCTTGGTTTCAGCAATAAGCAGCTGCTCCAACACAATTTGATGAGCAGGATTGATGTTTTGTTTTTTGAGTTTATTCAGGCTATCTGAAAGTTGCTGTATCTCTACGGATTTTCTTTGATACTCTTCCTGCATGGCTGTGGCAATTTTTTCCATGTTAGTTTTGAATATTCCGCTGTACACTTCGTTAGCTAAAGTTGCGAATCGGTTAGCTATTTTTTGTGCTAATTCAGGTTCAGTTTCCCATACTGAAATTTCAAGCGTATTGTAGCTAGTGCGTTTAATTTTGAGGTTATCCTCTAAAATACTAAGCATTTTAGCCTTAGCTTTGGGGTGCTCAGGTTTGATGTTATACTTTTGATATAGTCCAAATTCTTGAATGATTTGCATTCGGACTTTTTCACTCATTAGAGCGCCCATTACTTGATCTACATCATCGGGAGTACCTATACGTAAATTTGCACCGCCTAAGGGTGCAAACATATTATCATCAATTTCCGAGCTGCCTAGAGTGGAAGACATTACCATAGCTCTATGGTCTAACGTGTATATAGAGCAAGTAGACTTATAGTAAGGCTTCAAATAAAATGCTATTGCTATTCCTACTGCACTACTCAATCCTACAAATATACTGATGCTTTTCCAGTAACCTCTAACCACCTGAAAGATACCTAACAGGCTAAACGAATATTCATTCATGACAACAAAAATAGAAAACTATGCTATATGCTTACAAAAAAAAGCACTAAGTTATATTTAGATAATTTTTCAATCACAATCACTTAACATGGCGCTTAATTAGAGTTTAGGTAGCATAAACCTTACTCAACAGTAACAGATTTTGCCAAGTTTCGAGGTTGGTCAACGTTGCACCCTCGCATAACTGCGATATGATAAGAAAGTAACTGTAAAGGAATAACAGACAAAATAGGAGTTAGTAATTCATCTACTTCAGGAATTTGGATTGTAAATTCAGCTAGTTTACTTGCTTGTACATCGTGTTCTGTAACAATGGCAATTACTCTACCTTTTCTAGCTTTGACTTCCATGATATTGTTGATGATTTTTTCATAAGAGCTATCTTTGGTAGCGATAAAGACTACAGGCATGTTTTCGTCAATAAGGGCAATAGGTCCATGTTTCATTTCTGCGGCAGGATATCCTTCTGCATGAATGTAACTAATTTCTTTGAGCTTAAGTGCACCTTCTAAAGCCACAGGAAAATTGTAGCCGCGTCCAAGATAGAGAAAATTAGTGGCGTCTTTAAATATTGCGGCAATCTCTTTTATTTTTTCATTTTGTCTCAAGATAGTTTGAATATGCTGTGGAATTTGGGTTAATCCTTTTAATAGGGAAATTACCCTTTCTCTGTTTATACCTCGTTTTTGAGCAATTTTTAAGGCTAATTGTATCAAAGCGGTAACTTGCGCTGTAAAAGCTTTGGTAGAAGCAACGCCTATTTCAGGTCCTGCATGTGTATATATACCTGCATCGGTAATGCGTGGAATACTTGAACCTACCACATTACAGATACCCAGAATAAGAGCACCCTTACTTTTAGCTAATTGAATAGCTGCCAGAGTATCTGCCGTTTCTCCACTTTGACTAATAGCAATAACCACATCATTTGGATGAATAATGGGATTACGATATCTAAATTCCGAGGCATACTCTACTTCAACGGGAATACGAGTAAGGTCTTCTATAATGTATTCTCCTACTAACCCTGCATGCCAAGATGTGCCGCAGCCCACGATGATTATTCGCTGCGCCTGTGCAATTTGGTCTATATATTGGGCAATACCCCCCAAATGAATATAATCGCTGTTAGGATTTATTCTGCCCCTAATACAGTTGCTAATAGAAGTAGGTTGTTCAAAAATTTCTTTAAGCATAAAATGTTCATAGCCCCCCTTTTCCAACTCCTCTAACTCTAACTCCAAATACTGCACAAACGGAGTTTTAACAACGTTATCAATAGTTTTCAAAGTAAAACCATCTCTCTTAGCAATAACCATTTCCCCATCATTCAAATAAACTACTCTGCGAGTAATTTCTACAATAGGGGTAGCATCCGAAGCTAACATATATTCTTTTTCTCCTATACCTAATACCAAAGGACTGCCTTTTCTAGCCCCAATCAACATATCTGGATACTTCTCGGACATCACTACAATTCCATAAGCACCTACTACGTTATTAAGTGCCATTCTTACTGCTTCATCTAATGTCAAATTATTTTGATACATGTACTCTTCTATCAAATGGGCTAAAACTTCGGTATCAGTTTCGCTTTCAAAATGATGTCCTAACTTAATCAGCTGTTGTTTTAAGGTTTCATAGTTTTCAATGATTCCGTTATGAATAATAGCAAAGTCTTTTCTTTGTGAGGTATGGGGGTGTGCATTTATATCGTTCGGTTCTCCGTGTGTAGCCCAACGAGTGTGTCCCATTCCAATAGTACCCTCTACTATCTTACCTTTGAGAAGTTCTTCAATGTATGCTTCTAATTCAGAAACTTTCCCCTTTCGTTTGTAGATTTGCATTCTGCCATTAAGAATAGCTATACCTGCAGAGTCATACCCCCTGTATTCTAAACGTTTGAGTCCTTTTATGACTATTGGGTAGGCTTGTTTATTTCCAATATATGCTACTATGCCACACATAATGGTACGTACAAACTAAACAAATTCGCGTAATAAAAGCAAAAACAGTGCCGTATCAAGTACGGCAACACTATTTCTGAAAGGTTTCCTATTAGATTTTAGACTACAACTATTTGCGATTTTGACAGCAAAAAGGAGTTAGATGCTTGGCTTTTGGATTAGCTTTTATTTCGCCAGCATCATATCCCCCTTCGGCTACTGCCTTCATGAGTTTCAAAAGATTAGTTTTTGTTGTATCATACTCCACAGTAGCTACCATTGTATTAAGATTACATTCTGCTTTTATCACTCCTTCTTGTTCGCTAAGTATCTTTTGTACATTAAAAGCAGACTGCTGGCATTTAACATATACTGTAAACATGTCTTTCTTGTAAGGATTCTTGGAGTTATCTTCTGTGGAATTTAGTACTTCTCGCATGTTTTTACCCTGTGAAGTACAAGCAAAGTAAAACAACGGTATGAGGATAGTGATTATTATGTGTAGTACTTTCATAGCTAAGTGTGAACGCAAAAGTAAGCAATTTTGTTTTCAAAAAAGATGAAAGTTGGAATAGGAATTTTTATGTCAAGGTTTTTATTTTGTAACATTGTATAAACTTTCTTTTCTACAAAATATGACGATACCACCTTATTTGAAAGTAGGAGACACAGTGGCTTTGGTTGCACCTGCAAAAAAAATATCCGCTGATTTGATTGAGAATGCGATACATATCCTTCAAAGTTGGGGATTAAACGTGCAGCTAGGAAAGAACGTTCAAAACGAATATTATTGGTTTGCAGGAACAGATACTGAACGAGCACAAGATTTACAAGAGGCTCTAAACAGCCCACAAGCTAAAGCAATTATTGCACTCAGAGGGGGTTATGGTACAAGTAGAATCATTGAGCAATTAGATTTTTCTACATTTATACATCATCCTAAATGGGTAGTAGGATTTAGCGATATTACTATTTTACATGCTAAAATAAGCCAATTCAACATAACATCTATTCATGGCACAATGCCTATTTTATTCGATGAAGCTAATGACCCTATTAGTCTGCAAACGTTGAGAGCTGCTTTGTTTGGAGAACTTAGTACTTACACAATACCTTCTCACGCTCAAAATAGAAAAGGAGCTGCCAAAGGAAAATTAGTAGGAGGTAATCTCAGTCTGCTACACGCTGCTATTGGTACTAGCTATGACTTGGACACAACAAATAAAATTCTCTTCATAGAAGACATTGATGAGTATGCTTATCACATAGACCGCATGATGATACACCTCAAGCACGCAGGTAAGTTGGATAAAATAGTAGGTTTAATTGTAGGGTACATGACAAACATCAAGGAAAGTGAGGAGAAATTTTTTGGCAAGGACGCTTATCAAATCATTGCGGAGATTGTGTCAGAGTATAGCTATCCTGTATGCTTTGGCTTTCCAGCAGGACACGAACCTAATAATTATGCTTTGTACTTAAATAGAGAAGTTTATTTAGAAATTGATAGTCAAAAAGTTATACTTAAATGGACATAAAATCAAAACTTACAGACCACAGCCCCATTCTAGAATTCGCTCAAATTTGTTATTCCACTGGTAGATACTTTTGCCCATGCCTTCGTGTACAGTATCAGCTACAATAATTTCGAGCTTCCCATCATTATTTATATCCAAGCACATAGACAGCCTAAATATTGCTGCATAGCACGGTGTTTCCTCTGTACAGTGCTTAGCAGATTCCTTGTCTAGAAAAAAACTAGCTATCGGGTAGGTTTTACTATCTTTTTGTAACAAAACAGTACTGAAACTATTCTCGGTAGCCCCAAATGTGTGCTCTATATTTTTCGCTACAATAATAATTTCAGGATTTTGGTCATTATCTATATCTACTTGAACTACTTCTGTTATCTCAAAATCTTTCAGATTTAGATTGCATTTTTTGCCCCACTCTAAAACTATACTGCGGTAACTAGAGTCTTTCGTGTTCAACCTTTTAGGAATACGAGGAAGATGATTCCACGTACCCTCAACAGCAATATAGTCTATTTTTTCTATGCTTTGAAAGTTTTCATTATAAGTAAAGTCTGGTGAGCATGGTTCTGGACTTTTATTTTGTATAGGTTTTAGAGTAACTGTGCCTATAAACATTTCTCTACGATACACTTTATATTTTCCTGCGTATTTGGTTGGTGCTTTCCACTGTCCATTAGTATACTTTCCGAACACATGCTTACCAGACACATCAAAAACTTTGGGAATATGAGGGCTTTGCGCGCAAGAAAGAAGCACTAGAACTAAAAGTATAAGTAGAACAGAGCAGTGGGGCTTCATAACATATTACCCTAGGTACGCCTTCAGCGCTCTGCTCCTTGAAGTATGCTTCAACCTACGGATTGCTTTTTCTTTAATCTGACGCACTCGTTCACGAGTTAAGTTAAACCTCTCTCCTATTTCTTCTAGAGTCAAAGAGTGTTCTATTCCGATGCCGAAGTACAACCGAATGACCTCTGCTTCTCTTTCCGTAAGCATCTCTAAGGCTCTTTCTACTTCTGCGCGTAAGCTTTCCGCAATCAATACATGGTCAGGGCGGGGAGTTTCTTCATTTTCTAATACATCCAATAAACGATTTTCTTCCCCTTGTACAAAAGGGGCGTCCATTGAAATGTGTCTACCTGATATTTTGAGCGTATCCGCAACTTCTTCCGCAGTTAAGTCTAATACCTCTGCTAATTCATGTGGAGAAGGTTCTCTCTCAAATTCTTGTTCTAACTGAGAGAAAGCCTTTCCAATTTTATTCAATGCGCCTACTCGGTTGAGCGGCAACCGCACAATCCGAGATTGTTCAGCCAAAGCTTGCAAGATAGATTGCCTTATCCACCATACTGCATAAGAAATGAACTTGAACCCACGTGTCTCATCAAAACGTTTAGCTGCTTTAATAAGACCTAAATTGCCTTCATTTATTAGGTCGCCCAACGAGAGCCCCTGATTTTGATACTGCTTTGCCACTGATACTACAAACCTCAAGTTAGCCTTCGTGAGTTTTTCCAAAGCAGCTTGATCGCCCTCACGAATTCTTTGGGCTAACTCTACTTCCTCATCGGGAGTAAGTAAATCTACTTTCCCGATTTCTTGCAAATACTTGTCTAAAGATTGGGATTCCCTGTTGGTTATCTGCTTGCTGATTTTTAGTTGACGCATCACGGCTATATTTAACTATTTTTTTATCTTTAACGCAAAAAAGATAAACGGGTTGCAAATATACAAACATTTTTTTGTATATCCAAAAAATATTTTTTATTCTGCAAAAGTCTAATAGCCAATGATTTTTTATCAACTCAATACTTTAATACAGTCAATCATGGAATAACTAAAAAACAAGCGCTTGCACAGCTTTTACAATATCATTCTCGGTTAAACCGTACTTTTGTAAAAGCTGTTCAGGGGTTCCACTTTCTCCAAATTTATCTTCCACAGCTACCATCTTCATACGTACAGGCATTCTTTGGACTAATAGTTGAGCAATTGCATCCCCTAAACCCCCGTTTTTTTGATGCTCCTCCGCACTAACCACTCGCTTAGTTTTGGACACAGAGTCTAAAATCATTTCTTCGTCTAACGGCTTGATAGTATGCACATTGATTACTTCTGCATCAATACCTTGCTGTGCTAATATCGATGCAGCTTGTAGTGCCTTATACAGCAAGTGTCCCGTAGCAAAAATAGAAACATCTTTACCTGGTTTGAAGCATACAGCTTTACCAATTTCAAATTTTGCGTTGATGTCTGTAAAAACAGGAACTTTTGGTCTACCAAAGCGTAAATACACCGGTCCATAATATTCCGCAATAGCAAGTGTAGCCAAGTAGGTTTGATTGTAGTCTGCTGGGTTAATCACTGTCATATTCGGAAGCATGCGCATCAATCCAATATCTTCTAAAATTTGATGAGTAGCCCCATCTTCGCCTAAGGTTAATCCTGCATGCGAAGCACAAATTTTAACATTTTTGTATGAATAAGCCACTGATTGGCGAATCTGGTCAAACACTCGCCCCGTGGCAAAATTGGCAAAAGTCGCAGCAAAAGGAATTTTGCCTTGCGTAGCTAAACCCGCAGCTACACCTATCATATTCGCTTCAGCAACCCCTGCTTGAAAAAAACGCTCAGGAAACTTGTTCTTAAAAGCTGTCATCATTAAAGAACCTGTCAAATCTGCACACAAACCTACTACTTTGCTATTCTGCTCACCTAAAAGTTCCAAAGCCGCTCCAAAGCCCGAACGTGTATCTTTTAGTTCCATGCTGCAAAAGTATTAAAATACCTATAAAATAGTCCCTACAGTACGGCTGTGAACCTTTGTTTTGTGCCCAAAAAGCAATAAATGCTCTTGCTGTAAGTTTTTGGCGTATTTCTGTTGATATTCTTGATACTTTTCAAGGCTATCAGTAAAATAGTCAATCCGATACTGGCAACTGTTTTCAATGTGCAGCTTAATAACTGTCCGATGTGTAAATATACCTACATTCATCACGTCAGGGATATGTTTTTCCATCATCCATTTTAGCCAAGTATTTTCTGTGTCAGGTTCTACTTCAATATGTACAGAATAAACTACCATACTCAACAAAAATAATTCAGCGAATAACAATACACAAAGCAGTACCGAATTTTGGTGCAATGCCCGAGTAAGCTAACTCAAAAACCATGTTGTCAGGTTGGTAATACACTACTCCTCTTTTTGCTTTGTTATATCCGCTGCCTATGCGCCCGCACACACCTATGTAATTATCCCAAAGTAATTTTCTTTTAAGTAAAGACAGCTGATAGCCTACTATTCCCCCAAAAGAAAAATAGCCTGCTTTAGCTTTAACATCTCTTATGACCACCGTTTGGTTGTTCATAGAGTACCATTCATCTGTAAAATAAGATGCAAACCGATGCACAAAAGCTGCTGCGATATATGCATGAGATAAATTTTGTTGTTTGCCAGGTATGATATAACGGCGCAGTTGCACATCTATAACGCCCCCACGCAGGTTACGAGCTTCATAAATGTTAAACCTTTCTGAATAGGTATAGCCTACCAAAGCTTGCACACTGAAAATATTTTTGATATTCTGCTCTATTCCGAACGTAGTAGTTGCCATAAAAAAATCAAGATAGTTATTTTTGAGAACAGTGCTAACCTGCGCCGTGACGCCCAAAGAAAGACAAAAAGAAACTACAAATATCCACTTTGTTATCATAAAACAAAGATAAAATTTTCTGAGCAATAAAAATTGAGATATGTTGTTTTTTTTTGGCGTGCCCCTTGCTAACGCAAGGGTCGGGGCATTCCGCACTACGCTTTCGCTTCGGTACTTCGCTACGCTTCGTACTGCCCTTGCGGGCATGCTTCATGCCCCTCACGCAAATGACCCTTGCAATTATGTCTTTACCTTGTTTAAGCTTGAAGTACAAGTACTTACAAGCTAAAACTTTGCATAAATTACAAAGAAATGAATTTTTCAGAGATCACTTGCGTGAGGCATGCGAAGGG
>JANWVW010000032.1 GCA_025056095.1 Bacteroidia bacterium | reverse complement strand
AAATTATATTTTTTTTTTTTTTGCTCTGTTTTGGGGGGGGTGTGGGGGGGGGGGGTGGGGCGGGGGGGGGGGGGGCCCCCCCCCCCCCCCCCGCCGCCCCCGCCCCCCCCCCCCCACGCCGACCTTGTGGGCAAAAGCCCACAAGGGCACGCCCAAAAAATAATCATCAATTATATCTCAATACAGCACCTAATCCATTGAATTCAGATAAATCACCTTCGGGTAGAAAAACTACATCACCGCCAAACTTCAAACATTCCTCTGTCAATTCGTCATAAATATCATCAATCACTCCTTTCTCATTTTTTCTTTCCTCAGGTACAAGCTCTATCAGACCATCATTTTTAATGATAGCAGGTTGATACTGGTTCTGCTGCAAAAACAAAGTTTGTACTTTTCCTTGCCGAATGGCTTGCCAAATATCATTGATATCGGTCATGAATTTGTTTTGACTAACTGCTTTGAGCAGTTCTGCTTTTCTTTCTTTGTTCTTTTCTGCTTGATACTCTTTGAGAATTTTCCACGCTTCCGCTACGATAGCTTCCGCTTTTTCTTCTAACCTGTTTTTGTTGAGAAACACAGGCAAAATAGAGTGCTTTTGATCACAAACCTCTAAATACTTGTGGTAGTTGACTTCCTCTGAACATATCATCACAGGTTTAGGGTTATTTTTTCTAGCTTCATTTACAGCTTTGTCTATTCTGTTAAAAAATTCAGCCATTAAGTTAGTTTGTAATGTTCCCTCAGAACGCTTATCTCCACTGGTAGAGTAGAATTGAGTGTTTTCGTACGGAAACGGCTTACCAATTTCTTGGACTACTTTATCGTTAAAAGCTTCTATGAGTCTTGCTTTTTGTTGGCTTAGCACTAGTACATAATAGTTAGCCTGGCTTTTGAGTGCGCGAACTAAGTCGCGTGTAGCAAAGGTTTTATCTATGATTACTCTATTATCCACAGATATGGGTAAGCGGACAAATTCTGCTATTTCTTCATTGACAAAAATAACCAAGCTTTCAAGATTATAGTTATGGTCAATTTCGTTTTCAATTTTGTGCAGCTTTTCTATGATAGTTTGTGCGTTCCTTTTACCTTCATCCGCAATCAATCTTTGCTCTGCTTCTTTTATCAAATTTTTAAGAGCAATAGGGTCTTGCTTATTTTCAGGATAAGTCCTGTGTGTGTTGAGAATGATAGTTACACAGGTATCTGAAACGATGTTTTTTATTTTTTTTAGTATTTCCATAGTAGCCAAATTTTTGGAATTAAGTTTGTTTAGTTAATTTTGGTTTAAGTTTGAATTTTTTTTAGGATAACCAAGACTTGTAGTATTCAGGTTCTTCTATTTCTACGGCTGCTTTGGTAATTTGAAGGGGTTCAAAGGGGTCAATCATCACAGCAAGCTCTTCTGTGCCTTTTTGTCCGATGCTTTTTTCAATAGTACCTGGATGAGGTCCATGAGGAATGCCTGCGGGGTGTAAAGTAATTTGTCCTTTTTTAACACTTTTTCTACTCATGAAATCACCATCCACATAGTATAAAACTTCATCAGAATCAATATTGCTGTGATGATAAGGCGCAGGAATGGCTAAAGGATGATAATCATACAGTCGGGGTACAAATGAGCAAATGACAAAGCCATCTCCTTCAAAAGTTTGATGAATAGGGGGAGGCATGTGAACTCTACCTGTAATAGGTTCAAAATCATGGATAGAGAAAATAAATGGATAAAAGTATCCATCCCAGCCGATAGCATCAAACGGATGGTAAGCATACGTGTAAGGATAAATTAAACCTTGTTTTTTGATTAGAATGAGAAATTCACCTTTTTCGTCGTGTGTTTGTAAATTTTTAGGGGTTTTTATATCTCTTTGGCAAAACGGTGCATGCTCCATGAGCTGCCCTACTTCATTGAGGTAACGTTTGGGAAACCGTACAGGACTAAAGGCTTCTACATAGAAAATGCGGTTATCTTCGTCATTAAATTCTATTTGATAAATGACTCCACGAGGGATAATAATGTAATCACCGTACTTAAATTCTAGCTCTCCGTATATTGTTTTTACTTTACCTGAACCTTGGTGAATAAAAAGGACTTCATCTGCATCAGCATTCTTATAGAAGTAATCTGTCATGCTTTTGCGTGGCGCTGCACTACCAATGTGTAAGTTTTGATTAACTAAAAGTGTTTTTCTGCTTTTGATGAAATCATCTTCGGGCTGAATAGTAAAAGTCTGAAAGCTTCGGTGTTTCATGTTGTGTGTAATAGCTATTTCAGGAGCTACACTGTATGGTTCCCCTATTTGTTTAACTACTGTGGGGGGATGTACATGATATACTAATGAATACAAACTAGAAAAACCGTAAGTACTTACTAGTTCCTCACCGTATAAAGTACCATCAGGTTTGCGAAACTGGGTATGTCTTTTAGGTGGTACTTTACCTAATTGAATATAATGCGGCATATTTTACTCTGTTTTTGGAAAGTGAAATAACAAAGAATTTTGAATATATGCAAGTCTATGGTTGTATACCTACCAATTTTCTAATTTTCTCCCATTCTTTTTCAACGGAGAGTTCTTTTGCAGCAATATTGGAGTTCCATTTGTAAGTTTCTATTTGTTCAGGGGTGAGACTTTTTATAGTGTTAGCGATATCTTCGGGACTACCAAATACAATTATGCCATTTTTGTAACGATCAATTAGATTCTTCACTTCATAAAAAGGAGACATGACTAACATAAGCCTTGCTTGAATAAACTCAAAGAACTTGTTAGGTAAGCAGTATTCTGAATTAGAGCTTTTATTGTTTGACAAAAAAATACCAATATCATACTGATGAATAGTGGGTATAATTTTCTCAAAAGGTACGGCATCATGAATGTAGAGTCTATTTGTCTTATTATATTTTTTATAGAAGTATTTATAGTACTTGTGATCGATTATGTTTAGGTACAAATGGAGTTCAAAAGTGTCAGGTAAGTGTTTTAATACCTCTATTAAGTAGTCTAGTTTTCTGTTAGGTATAGCTACGCCATGATGTACCATGCGTATCTTTTGGGGGCTAACAGGAGAAGGTTTATAATCATGGTAAGGTTTAGCGTTAAAAACTACTGCTGGCTTATAATTTAGATTGAGAACTTCTTGAAAGCAGGAAGCAATCTTATCTCCCACGGTAATGAACACGTCTACATATCTAATATAAGTGTCAATTAAATATCTTAGGTAAGGAACTTCGTGCTTTTTAAATTCAACTGTTTCATCTTCATCTAAAAAATACTCATGTGCATCAAAAATAAGTTTTGTGTTGTCTTTTTTCAAAAAGGCGGCAATGGGTAATGTGTTTATATCATTAGCAATAATTACATCAAAACTATAATTTTTTTTAATGTGGTTCAAAAAGTCTTTTTTTACGTGCTTCCAATATCTTCGTTCATAAGGATTCTCATATTTAAACCTTGCGATAAATTTTAATAAGGCTTTATAAGTTAGTAAAAATAGAGTTACCACTTTTCGGACAAAGTAGGGATAGTTGTAATGAAACTGATATTTTCGGGTTATTTTTGATAATTTGAAGAAATGCTTGCAAGGAATAGTTTTTACGCTATTTGCCATAAAATATATTTGAGCGTGCATTTTTAAAGCTTCCCACTGATTTATGACGCGTGGATCTGTATCAACATGATTGTCTACAATAATTAACACTTTCATAGTTGATTAAAAACTTGATTTTTTGCTATATACAATGTGAAAATTAAAAATATTACACACAATATTACTTTTATTGCAACTTGTATCCAAAATGAATCAAATACTAACGATGAGACCACAGTACCAACGATAGCAAGCAAAACACTTAAGCCTAAAATTGATAAGGCAAGCCCAAAATTATACGGAATGTAGTAATCTCTTTGACTACGATAAAAAACATAAGCAGGCATTATCATCTGTGATATAAGACTGCTGCATGCAGCACCTTCTTTCCCATACATAGGAACTAGTATCAAGCATAAAATTACAAATAGGATAGAGCCAACAAAAACAATTTTCCCAAAAGGTAAAATGGTTTTTTGAATGGCGCTACCTATCATCCCTACTACTGTCAGTCCTATTATAGTTTGAGCATAAACTAAAATTACTGATACGTTCTTAGCTGAATAGTAACTTTCATGTGTAAAAATAACTAAAACTTCATAACTGAATATTCCAACAAGTAAAGCTAAAAATCCTATTACGATACAATATAATACCAATACACGGGCATATATTTGACGAGAATTTGAATTCCTGTGAATAGACATTGCAAAAGGTACCCAAGCCTGCTGAAAAGCTCCAACCACTAAGCTTATCAATGATGCGATAGAGCTAGCAATATTATACAGCCCCACCTCGGAACGATCTTTGTACAAATTATCTATAAAATACCCAGAGGAGTTGTTCAATACCCAGTAGGCTATGCCAGCAGGAATAGCCGGCAAACTATATGTGAGCATATCTTTTATTAAGTGTATATCTAAGTGGACAGGAAAAAACCACTTTTTTAACCATACGAAAGAGAATACTGCCATAATAACATATGATGAAGTAATTCCTAGAAAAACTCCTTCTAAACCCATTTTTGTGTAAATCACAAAGATAATTGTTAAAACGACTGTTAGCAACCCAGATAATGTGTTGAAAATGGCTAGTAATACAGCTTTTTGTTGAATACGTAGTAAAGTGTTGATGTAAGTACTAAATAAGCTCGCAAATATTGCTATGGAAATATATTGAAAAAACACGTAATACTTTGACTGTTTCAAAATTAAACTGGCTATAACTTTTGAAAATATAAATACAAGACCGCAAATTATTAAACTTGAAGCAAGACTAGTGTATATCCAGCTACTTACGACTTTGTGCCTATATTCGGGATTTTCTCTATCCCAAAACCATCTGTGCACTGCTGTATCTAGACTTAATGAACTTATGATAAACACTAATGTATAAAAATTCCCAACAAGGTTGATTATGCCATAATCGGCAGGTGTGAATATTTTCGTATAAATAGGTACTAAAAAAATGTTAATAGACTTGCTTATAGCCCCTGCTAATCCATACACTACGCTATCCGAAAAAAGTTTTCTAATTGTACTCATAGATATGCAAAAATACAATAGAATTTCATGCAAGGACTAATCCAAGTAAGATAAAACTCTAACGTAGAGAGCTATAAAAGATTACAAACTAAATAATAAAGATTGACTCATCAACTGCGCTTGAATTAAATACATATCTGATTTTCAATGTGATACATATAAAAATTACACATTTGTATAAATATACAGATTTATGAATAAAATATATCGCTTTCAAAATCAAAAACTTATATGAAAAAGTAGGACTTTCATACTGTTATTTGATAAAAAAGTAGTATTTTTGCCACTCACTATTGTTAAAAAGTTATCTGACCCTTCTTATCATGGAGCGGTTATTCAGTTTTTGTAAGATAATCTGTTTTTCTTTTATTGTTGGGGCAGTTAGTATAGGATGCAATCGTACAAAACAACAACAAAAAAATGCTCCTAGCCAAGATCAGTACGTGCAAAGTGAAATTACGCAAAAAAAGACAACTCAACAGGATCATCACACAAAAGACACCTCACATGTTGATACTGAGAAAATTTTTTACACTCCGTATTTGAATAGTAAGGTAGCCATTCCACATAAGCAATACTCTATAAAAGCAGAGCAAGGCGCAATAATTAAACACCAAAACGGAACCACAATACATGTTCCCCCTTCAGCCCTCTGCTACAAAGATGGAAAACCTGTTATAGGTGAAGTAAGCATCTCATTTAGAGAGATGCATGACGCAGTGGATATAGCCGCAAGTCATGTATCCATGCTATTAGACACATTCAATAACAATCCTCGCTATTTAGAAACAGCAGGCATGATGGAAATACAAGCACTACAAGGAAATGAAAAACTATACCTTAAACCTGATACTTACATAGAAGTTCGCATGCCTTTCTCCTCTATGCACAGCGACTATAAAGTATATAATTTTGACTATACTCAAAATAAATGGCGATTAGCCAGCCGTAAGGAAGGTTATATTGAAGAAATGCATAAAGACACGGTAAAAAAATACTATTCAAAAATAGAAGAAGAAACAGAAAGCCCTGTAGCAGAACAATCCAATTTTTACTTTCAACTAGAAGTTGATACAGAGCAGTATCCCGAACTCAAAAAATACAAATCCATTGCTTGGGTATTCGCAGGTAAAGACAATCGCCAAAATGTAGAATATAACCAGTGGGTATTAAAAAGAGCATGGAATGATGTTAAACTCACTCCTCTTAAAGATGGCACCTACAAAATGGTATTCATAGGCTATGATAATACTACTTTTACTACCATAGTGCAGCCAAAAGAGAAAAAAGAAATAACCAAAACAAAGAGAAAAAAACAGTATGTAGAAAGTAGAGTTATTCGCAACTATCACTGGATTATCCATCAACTTGGACTTTGGAATTGCGGCAGAGTTTATGACAACAACAACTCTATTTATTTGCTCTCCAACTTTGTATTTAATAAACCCTGCAAACCCAAAGGGTCCATTTACTTCATTGACTCACAAAATAAAGTAGTAATTGATTATCCTAATCCTACTAAAAAGCAAAACAGACTTATCAGTCTTGAAGAAAATGGAAAATTCGTAGCTATAACAGAAGATAATAAGCTTTTTATTGGCAAAATAGAAAAATCTGAAAAGAGCAAGATAAAAACACTGCACTCTTATACTTTCACTATGAATTGGATTGCAGACTCGGTTATGTCTACGCTGGATATACGCAAGCACCTCTATACGCATGACTCAAATCAACTGTAATTTTTTGTGTCTTGGTCTTTATCTTGCTTTTAGTACTTTAAGTAGAATAGTCTACCTTACGCTTTACCCCAATTATGATGAGTGGTACTATCTTGCATGCTGGAACGCTATTAAAAACGGCGAAGCACTTTATAGAACAATATTAGACAATAAACCTCCCCTTGCCTATTTTTTATATGCTGTTCCTGACAATATTTCTTTGTTTGCTACCCAAACTATTTTATCTACAATTGTTGCCTTTTTTACAGCTCTGATAGCACGCCACTATGCCGCAGGTATGTTTTTTTTAATGATTACTGCAACGTTACCTAGCTTTTTAGAACTAAATTTAGAATACTGGGTTCTGGGCTGCATACTCCCTGCTTACTACTATCTTTTTGAAAAAAAATCTATATGGGGATATAGGTTCGCATATTTTTTATGCGGCGCAGCGCTGATGATAAAGCAGCATAGCTTACTTTTAGTACTACCGTTAGTATTATACAATCTATGGACAGATCCAAGACACTTTTGGCGAAATGCATATTTTGCACTGATTCTACCCTTGTTCTGTTTGTTTTACCTTGTTTATTGTAGCACAACACACTTGGTATATGACTGGCTTATTGGATACAATTTATGGTATAAAAATTTGTCAGAAACAGGAAAATACATTTGGAAAAGGTTTATATATGGTCAATTTTTTCTTTTACCTCTTTACGTCGGACTAGGGTTAGTTATTTTAAGCATAAAATCTAACATTAGGCATTTAATTTTGCTTTTAGCTTTTGTACTCTCTTTGAGTAGTGTGTGGATAGGCAAGGAACTTTACTTACATTATCAAATTTTGATTATCCCTTTTTTAATACTGCTTTTTTTTGAGTTAGCGCCGCAAAAGAAAATAAAATCAATAATGGCAGGTGTGGCAGTTTTTTTTCTACTAAGTCAAGCTACGTACTTTTACACCTATCTAACAGGTACAAACACGTGGATGAAAAAACTAGAAGGAGTTTTAAGCTATCAGGAGCAAAAGCAGATTCCCATTTTAGCCAAAGGCAGAGTATTAGTATTTTCTGCTGAAAGCCATATAGGTTTAGACTATCGCCAAGTCAAGCATATTGCGGTTTGCTCTTGTTTGGAGTACCTTAATAGAAACAATCCACATTCAGCGCGGCAATTATTAAGTTGTGATTTATACTTGAAAAATGCCATTTATGTAGTACCTAAATCCTGCTTAAAAAGGTATGTAGGTAGCTTAGGCTACCGAATTGTTTTTGAATATCAAGACAATGTAGGTATAGAAATAGACCATTGTGCGTAGGTTATATTCATTTTTTCTGTTTACGAGGTAGCCAAGGAATTTCCTTTATACTGTATTTACAATTGACCCAACGGGCGAGGACAAATAAGTAGTCGCTTAATCGGTTGAGGTATTGTAAAATAAGCGGATTTACAGGATGTTCCTGATGTAAAGCAACTACCCATCGCTCTGCGCGTCTGCATACACAACGCGCTACATGAATCAATCCGTTAATTTGCGAACCTCCTGGAAGTACAAAGTGCTTCATTGGGGGAATTTCTTCAGAAAGTTTATCAATTGCTGTTTCTAACATTTTAATATCTTCCTCAAATAAGTCAGGTAAAAGCATCTTTACGCCTTCTGGGTCTGCGGCTAACAAAGAACCTATGGTAAACAACCTGTCTTGAACTTCTCTAAGCAGCGTGTATTGTGGTTTAATTTCTTCAAATGACAGTATCCAACCTATGTAGCTATTGAGTTCGTCCACTGTGCCGTAGCTTTCAATGCGAATATCTGATTTTAATACGCGAGTACCACCGATTAAGCCTGTTTTGCCTTGGTCGCCCGTTTTAGTGTATATTTTCATGAAGTAAAGGTAGTGAGTATTTTCATTTTGGACAAATTCATGAATAGTTCAACCATTTGATTTTTATAAATAATTTTTTGGGCGTGCCCCTTGCTGCGCAAGGGTCGGGGCATTCCGCACGTAGCCCGTAGCACGCCGCCCTTGTGGGCAAAAGCCCACAAGGGCACGCCCAAAAAATAAAATTTAACTTTTGAATATCTTCCTTTGCATAGATAATGGCTTATTCCTGACTTTCTACTCATAAACCTCACTTGGCTGATTTACAAAAAAATAGTAAATTGCGTGCCGTAATATGAGCGAAATTGTAACAGAAACTAACACGTACAGCGCAAGCAATATCCAAGTTTTAGAAGGATTAGAAGCTGTACGCAAGCGTCCAAGCATGTACATTGGCGACACGAATTTTAGAGGATTGCATCATTTAGTTTATGAAGTACTGGACAATTCTGTTGATGAAGCCTTAGCAGGATACTGCAACGAAATACATGTTACAATTCATAGCAATAATGCTATTACAGTGTTAGACAACGGCAGAGGAATTCCTACTGATATACACCCTACCGAAGGAAAATCTGCTCTGGAAGTAGTAATGACTGTACTGCATGCAGGTAGTAAATTTGACAAAGGAACTTACAAAATATCAGGCGGGCTGCATGGAGTAGGGGTCAGCTGTGTAAACGCATTGAGTAGCTATCTAAGAGTGCGAGTATTCCGCGATGGAGTAATTAAACAACAAGAATATCGCTGCGGAGTACCTATCAGTGAAGTAGTAGAAATAGGCAAAACCGATAAACGCGGCACAGAAGTCTATTTTGAACCTGATAGGTCTATATTCAGCGTTCATGAGTATAAGTACGACACTTTGGCTTCACGCATACGAGAACTAGCTTACTTGAACAAAGGACTGACTATTCACCTTAAAGATGAGCGAGATAATATCCAAGAAACTTTCTACTCTGAACATGGCTTGACCGAATTTGTCAAGTACTTGGATAATAACCGAGAACCCATCAATCCTGAACCTATCTACATTGAAGGTGAAAAAAATGGCGTCCCTGTGCAGCTAGCTATGCAATACAATAATTCCTACAATGAAAATGTACATTCTTATGTCAACAATATCAACACGCATGAAGGCGGCACACACATTACAGGTTTTAGAAAAGCTTTGACGCGTACTTTGAAAACGTACGCCGAGAAAAACAATCTTTTAGGCAAAAGCAAAGTTGAAATTATAGGAGATGATTTTAGAGAGGGCTTGACAGCTGTTTTATCTATCAAGGTAGCTGAACCTCAATTTGAAGGACAAACTAAAACCAAATTAGGCAACTCTGATGTAGCAGGAATTGTAGAAAGTATTGTTGCAGAAAAATTAGCAGAGTATTTAGAAGAAAATCCCAAAGTAGCTAGGTTAATTGTAGAAAAAGTGCTTCGTGCTGCCGAAGCAAGAGAAGCCGCCCGCAAAGCACGCGAAATGGTACAACGCAAAAATGCTTTAACAAGTTCAGGGCTACCTGGTAAATTAGCAGATTGTTCTAGTAATAACCCTGCGGAGTGCGAACTTTATCTTGTAGAAGGCGATAGTGCAGGCGGTAGCGCTAAACAAGGCAGAAACCGACATTTTCAAGCTATTTTGCCCTTACGAGGTAAAATTCTCAATGTGGAAAAAGCCCACCCTGCAAAAATTTATGATTCAGAAGAGGTTAAAAATATCATTACAGCCATAGGAACAGGTGTTTCCACAAACGAAGATTACAACTATGATAAACTCCGTTATCACAAAATCATTATCATGACGGATGCGGATGTAGATGGTAGCCATATTCGCACTCTTATTCTCACCTTTTTCTACCGATACATGAAAGACTTGATAGAAAAAGGACATATTTATATTGCTCAACCTCCTTTGTATTTAGTTAAAAAAGGCAAAATAGAAGAATACTGCTGGACTGACGAACAACGCGACGAAGTTATTAAGCGTTTGTCTAACGATGGCGAAAATGATAAAAGTATTGTTGTGCAGCGTTACAAAGGTTTGGGTGAAATGAATCCTGAGCAGCTTTGGGAAACCACTATGAATCCTGAAAAACGCAGCTTATTGCAAGTTACGATAGATAGTGCAGCCGAAGCAGACCATGTTTTTTCAATGCTTATGGGCGATGACGTAGCCCCTCGCAGAGAGTTTATAGAACAAAATGCTAAATATGCTAAAATTGATGCTTAAAAGATTATGAAAACGATATCCACAAACCTTCATGAAAGGTTTGCTTATATTTTTTGTTTTTGAAAAATGAAGTCTAAAAAGTGATTTTATTTTTTTTGGGCGTGCCCCTTGCTACGCAAGGGTCGGGGCATTCCGCACTGCGCTAACGCTTCGGTACTTCGCTGCGCTTCGTACTGCCCTTACGGGCATGCTTCATGCCCCTCACGCAATTGACCTTTGCAATCATGTCTTTACCTTGTTTAAGCTTGAAGTACAACCACTTACAAGCTAAAACTTTGCATAAGAAACAGAGAAACGATTATTTCAGAGATCCCTTGCGTGAGGCATGCGAAGGGCGTGCGTCAGCACGGTGCGGAGCGAAGCGTAGCACCGAAGCGATAGCGTAGCCCGTAGCACGCCGACCTTGCCCACACCAGCGCAAGCGAAGTGTGGGCAAGGGCACGCCCAAAAAACTTAACCTTCGCATAATTGTCGAAAAAATAGACTTAATGAAGTATCTGCATAGTAATAATTCACATTTTTTTAACTTAAGATTTGCTTTTGAACTAAAAATAACTTACTTTTGTTTTATGAAACAGGAAAGTTTTTACATTATGAAAGCATCAAAATACTTACTGCTAATAGGACTAACATTAAGATTGAGCGCACTAACAGAAGCGCAAAACGTAGGGATAGGACAAGCTATGCCGTTGAGCAAGCTAGACGTCAATGGAAACTTGGTTGTAGGTACAGGATATTCAGGCACTTTTGCCGCACCTCCTGACGGCGCAATTATTCAAGGTAACGTAGGAATTGGTACAAACAATCCAGGTACAAACCGACTGCAAGTAAGCGGAGGAAGCATTTTATTTCAGGGTGATTTCATCAATCAAAGTATTGTAGGAGCAGTTACTTCTATTGGTTCAAATGATGTAGATGACGCTAACGCCACCTTAGTAACTGTACCTGCTACAGGTCCTGCTTCCGCAGCTACTAACTGGCTACCTGGATATAATACAGGCGGGAACCAAACTCAATCTTGTGCAGTATGCAACATGAGCTATTTTCAAACTTTACCTAATAGCATCGGGCAAGCAGAAGTTATACAAGGTACAAACATCATGGTTAATATCCAGGATGGTAGCGGCGTAAACAACAGTGGAGTAATTATTTTTGCTAATATCACTCTTAAAACAACAAACAATGCTACTCTTACTCCCTCTAATCGGTATGCACTTTGGTTACAACGTTCCACGGATAACTTTGCTACTAATGGCGTAAACCTGTACAAAATAGAAGATGGCTTTGCAAGTGGAATTACCACAGGTTCACCCCCAAATTTAGGTTCAGGAACCAGCACATCCACTATTATATATCCTGATTTGAATTTAGCACCAGGTACTTACTATTACAGGGTTGTATATCAAAACTTGATGGCCGCTTCAAATGGACAGAATGTTACTGTACAAGATAGAAGTATTGTAGCCTTGCAAATCAAACAGTAACTTTTACGCAAGTTCCTTATCTTTGAGGGATGATTAGCTTAACCCCCGGACCTACACCTATACCTGATTTTATTACACAGGTACTCCAACAGCCCCTTTTATACCACCGTTCCGAAAAGTTCAAGGAACTATATTCAGAAACCACTGACTTGCTTAGAAAGTACTTTTTAGCTTCAAAAGAACATAGAATTTTATGCATTACAGGAAGCGGCACCAACGCCATGGAACTGTTGGTAGCTAACCTGCCCCTTAGCAAAAAGCTGCTTATTCCAACCTTTGGAAAGTTCAGCCAAAGATGGGCAGAAATTGCCGCCGCTTATAGCTTTGATTACACAATTTTGAATTATGCTTGGGGAGATTATCCCAAAGTAAGCGATATAATTGCTGCATTAGAGAAAGATCCAAGTATTCAAGTGCTGTGCTTAACTCATAGTGAAACTTCCACAGCTACTCGCATAGATGTTGAACAGATAGCCTTTTATGCCCGAAAACTTCGCCCTGATGTGTTAATTTTAGTAGATGGTATAACTAGTGTGGGCGCCATGCCTTTTTATACAGAACTTTGGGAAATAGACGCAGCTATAACTTCCTCCCAAAAAGCACTTGGATGTCCGCCAGGAATGAGCTTTGTATCCATTAGTCAAAGATACATAGAACACGCCCAACCTTGTGGCTATGCCTACAACCTACAAAAATACCTTGAAAACGATGCAAAAAACTTAACTCCATTTACTCCTGCTACTCAAATCTTAATGGCTGTATATATGTCATTGAAATACTTACTTAATATAGGTCTGCCCCAAGTATGGAATACTACGCATACCTTAGCCCAATACACTCGAAATGAAGTACAAAAGCTAGGTTTGGAATTGTGCAGCAAGCAACCTTGCGATAGCCTTACAGCTTTTTACCTTCCTCAAAACATATCAGCTAGCCAAATCATAAGTGCTGTATATCAAGAAACAGGAATTTTATTGGGCAATGGACAAGGTCAGTGGAAAAATAAAATTATCAGAATTGCACACATGGGATACGTACAACCACAAATGATTGAAACCGCTATACAAGCCATAGAAAAAAACATATTAAGTTTAGCAGACAGATAGTGCCGAGCAGTCTATTAAAAACAAAATGTTTCTAATTTTGGGATAAATTTGAATGACTATGAAATTCTTTCTTGGACTAATGATAGGGGCAGGTATCACAATGGTTATATTTATTTTACTGCTTGTATTCAACAAAAGCTTAACTTTGGCACAAAATACTAAAACCGAAAAATCTATGGCAACAGAAAAGAATATCATCTTAACTGACAAAGCCCCTGCACCTATTGGACCTTATAGCCAAGCGGTACAAGTAGGCAACATGTTATTTGTATCAGGTCAAATTGCTATTAACCCTGCAAATAATCAATTAGTGATGGATGATATCAAGCTAGAAACACAAATGGTAATGAAAAACATAGAAGGTATTCTCAAAAAAGCAGGTTATTCCTTTGAAAATGTAGTCAAGTCCACTATATTTTTGACCAACATGGATAATTTTGCTGCGGTCAATGAAGTATATGGTAGCTATTTTCCAAACAATCCACCTGCACGCGAAACTGTACAAGTTTCTAAACTACCAAAGAACGTAAATGTAGAAATTTCTGTTATAGCAGTTAAGTAGCGCTTACCTTATGACCACTATTGAAAGGACAAAAGTTCTTGTAGAAAAAGTAACTGACCTGTTAGGACACAAAGATTGCGTATATACCGTCAAACACAGCGCAGATAGCAAGTACATTTATTCAGGCGCAGGAGAAGGTTGGCTAGCCAGGTGGAATACAGACACTTACGAAGGAGATAGAGTGCTTGCCCAAGCAGGTGCTTCTATTTATGCCATTGCAGAAGATACAATTACAAAAACACTTTGGATAGGACAAAAACAGGGCATTGTTCACATAATAGATATTGACAAACAGACACATGTAAAATCTATCCAAGTCAGTTCAATGCCTGTATTTTGTATAGAAATAGACCCACGACAAAACTTTGTTTTCGTAGGTACAGGAGATGGATACTTGTCTATTTTTAATCTCATAGACTACAAACTAATGTATCACATTCGCTTAGCCCAGCCCCAAGCCAATCTCAAAAATATACGCAGCATAGCTATCTCTCAAAATACTTCGCATGTAGCAGTAGCGTGCAGTGATCAAAATATCTACATTTTGGATAGCGCTTCACATTTTAAGGTCATACACACTTTGCAAGGGCACACGAATTCAGTATTTTGTGTAAAGTACTCACCCTGCGAAAATTATTTACTCTCGGGCAGTCGCGATGCGCGATTAAAAATATGGAATGTAAAACAGAGTTACACTTTGTACCAAGATATAGTTGCTCATCTATTTGCTATTAACGATATTGTATTTGACCCACAAGGTCAATATTTTGCTACTGCAAGTGCAGATAAGACGATTAAAATATGGGATGCCAATACTTTTATGCTACTTAAAGTAATTGACCGCGCACGAAATCAAAGCCATTTCACTTCTGTTAATAAACTTTCTTGGCATAAACATTTGATTTCTTGTAGCGATGATAAAACAATTATGGTTTGGAATTTGAATTTTATTAAACCTCAACAGGATACACAAAAAGTTGCATGACCTTATCTATGCGTTCTTTTTAGATGCTCGCTTGCGATCATTTTCATCTAGAAGTATTTTTCTCATGCGTATAGATTTAGGTGTAACCTCCACGTATTCATCTTTGTTAATGTATTCTAAGCACTCTTCCAAAGAGAGCTTAGTAGCGGGAGCAATTTTTATTGCTTTATCTGACCCAGAAGCACGAATATTTGTCAATTTCTTTTCCTCACATACATTGACTACTAAATCGTTATCACGAATATGCTGCCCTACAATTTGACCTCCATAAACTACTTCACCTGGTTCAATAAAAAAGATGCCTCTATCTTGAAGCTTGTCAATAGCATAGGCGGTAGCTACACCTGTTTCTTTTGCAATTAGTACCCCAGCTTGGCGTTCAGGTATTTGACCTTTGTAAGGTTCAAAAGCATCAAAACGATGGTTGATAGTAGCTTCGCCCTGCGTGGCAGTAAGTAAAATAGAACGCAGACCTATCAGTCCTCTTGAAGGTATTCTGAATTCTAAATGTTGTAGGTCTGCACGAGGTTCCATTACTAACAGCTCACCTTTTCGTTGAGTTACTAAGTCTATGACTGTACCTGAAAAAGTTTCAGGTACATCTATGTATAAAATTTCAACAGGTTCGCACTTTTGTCCATTGATTTCTTTGATAATAATTTGGGGCTGTCCGACTTGTAATTCATAGCCTTCTCTGCGCATAGTTTCAATCAAAACGGATAAATGTAGAACTCCCCTGCCTAAAACCAAATATGCATCAGGTGAATCAGTTTCTTGTACACGCAGGGCTAAGTTCTTTTCAGTTTCTTTGAAAAGCCGTTCGCGTAAGTGGCGAGAAGTAATAAACTTGCCCTCTTTTCCAAAAAATGGGGAATTGTTTACAGTGAATAGCATACTGATAGTAGGTTCATCTATTTCTATTTCAGGAAGAGCTTCAGGTTCATCAAAATCTGTAATCGTATCACCAATGTCAAAATTTTCTATACCTATTACGGCACAGATATCCCCTGCGGCTACTTCACTAACAGTTCTTTTTGTTAAACCTTCAAAAACTTGTAGTTCTTTTATCCGTGAGCGTACTACTTTACCTCCTTTTTTAACTAAGGAAATAGGCATATTTTGGCGCAATGTGCCTCTAAAAATTCGCCCAATAGCAATTCTACCCACATAAGCAGAATAATCTAGTGCCATGATTTGCATTTGAGGTTTTCCTTCATACGAAGGTGCAGGTGGAATATCTTTGATAATTACATCCAGTAGATAAGTCATGTCTTGAGTAGGATTCTTATAGTCAGGTCCCATCCATCCGTTTTTACCTGAACCATAGACTACTGGAAAATTTAGCTGCTCTTCTGTGGCATTTAAGGCAAAAAATAACTCAAAAACTTCTTCTAGGACTTCTTCAGGTCTGCAATTAGGTTTGTCTACTTTATTTATGACGACAATAGGTTTCAAATTCAAAGCTAAAGCTTTTTGCAGCACAAAACGAGTTTGGG
The DNA here is from genome assembly GCA_025056095.1 of Bacteroidia bacterium. NCBI lineage: Bacteria > Pseudomonadati > Bacteroidota > Bacteroidia > Bacteroidia bacterium. Next base: position 2,477 of record JANWVW010000032.1, on the reverse strand, counting down.
GCATAGGTCCCTCAAAAGCATCTACTAAAAGTAGTACGCCATCTGCCATTTTAAGCACGCGTTCTACTTCGCCCCCAAAATCACTGTGCCCAGGTGTGTCAATAATGTTAATTTTAACATCCTTATACACAATAGAAACATTTTTAGAAAAAATTGTAATGCCGCGCTCTCTTTCTAACTCATTGCTATCTAATATCAATTCGCCTGTTTCTTCATTATCTCTAAACAGTTTAGCCGTGTGAAGTATCTTGTCCACTAAGGTAGTTTTACCATGATCTACATGAGCAATAATAGCTACGTTACGTATAGACTGCATACAGAGCGCAAAATTATGAAAACTTATACAATACTTTGACTAAATTTGCAAGTATTAAACGTATATTCATTGTGCAAAAATCTATCATCCTGTTTGATGGAGTTTGTGGATTATGTAATAAAACGATTGTTTACATTTTTGACCACGATTACAGAGATCGGTTTGTGTTTGCTCACCTACAATCTGAGATAGCTCAAAAATTATTAGAACCTTACTCATTAAATTTGAAGGACTTAAATAGTGTTATCTTAATAGAAAATAACACAGTTTATCAAAAATCAGACGCTGTGCTAAAAATAGTCAAGCACTTGAAAGGAATAAGCAAGCTTCTTCTAGTCGGCTATATTTTACCTCGTTTTGTAAGAAACAAAATATACGATTTCATAGCTAAGCATAGGTATAAATGGTTTGGCAAGTACGACACGTGCCGCGTGCCTACTCCTGAAATAAAAGCAAAATTCCTTTCGTGAAGTTTTTAGCGAGTTTAGCAAAAAACTTACGGTCTTTTAAAGGCAGGATTGTTAATAAACTCCTCATCTGTGAGTGTTTTTAAAAAATTTACAATATCCTTTTTTTCTTGTTCAGTAAGATTAAGTGGAAAAATATCACCGTCTTTATAAGGATGATTCTTTCCTCCTCTGTTGTAGTGTTCTATTACTTCCTCTAACGTTTTGAATCTACCATCGTGCATGTAAGGGGCTGTAAGCGCAACGTTACGCAGGCTAGGCGTTTTGAATTTACCTTTATCTTCTTCAATTCCTGTGGTTCTGTATCGCCCTTCATCTATGGTAATTGAGTCTAAACCTGTGTTGTGATATTTGAAGTTTGTAAAATTAAAGCCGTTATGACAATGAAAGCACTCTCCTTTTTCATCAAAAAAGAGTCTCATGCCATTGAGTTCGGAAGGGGTCAAAGTAGCTTGTCCGCGAAGATATTTGTCGTATTTTGAGTTTCCTGAAATTAAAGTCCGTTCAAAAGATGCTATCGCTTGGGTAATGGTAGTAATGTTAATTACTCCATTAAAAGCTGCTTGGAATAGAGGCTTATAGCTTTCATCTGCGCGGATACGGTTTTCTACTTCTGTAATTTCAATATCAAATTCGTCATGATTGAGCAAAACGGCTAAAATTTGTTTTTCTAAGCTTGGATTAGCTCCATCCCAAAATAGTTCTGTTTGGTAAGCTACATTGGCTAAGCTAGGTGCATTTCTTTTGCCAATTTGCCCTTTGTCCCCGCGAGAGAAACGCGCCGTATCTGCAAAGGCATATTCTGGAATATGACAGGAAGCACAAGAAATAGTTCGGGCGTTAGAAAGTTGAGGGTCGTAAAAAAGTTTTCTACCTAGCTCTACCTTTTCAGCAGTAAGAGGGTTATCTGCGGGAATTCTTGGTATCGGAAAGCCAGGAGGGATATTGAGTTTATAGGGGACTTGCATAGGTTCAGGTTCTTTGCGTTGGCAAGCACTAAATACAAAAATAAACAATCCTACTACTACACTTCGCCAAATCTTGCCCTTCATATAGGCAAATATACGCATTCTTAACCTAAAAGAAAAGTAAAAAAGTTTATGATACTAAAAATAAATTTTGACTACTTTTGGGGCACAAATGAAGTTTTTACCGTGTTCTTATTTGCTTTGAAATAGCTAAATTACATGCTGCACAAGTTGTTTTCTTGAAAAAATATGACAGAGTATCTTCAACAAAAAATAGAACAATCAGAGACTCGAGTTTTTAAGGCTGTATTTCCGAGTGATACCAATCATTATCATACCATGTTTGGCGGTATGGCTATGCAGCTTATGGATGAGGTAGCTTTTATTGCCGCTACGCGTTTTACGCGCAAAGTAGTAGTAACGGTATCTTCTGACCGTATTGATTTCAAAAAACCGATTCCAGCGGGTAGTATCATTGAATTGATAGCAAAGGTAACTAAAATTGGGCGTACTAGCTTAGATGTAAGGGTAGATGTTTTTGTGGAAAACATGTATGCAGAGGAACGGCATAAAGCCATTTCAGGCACATTTACTTTTGTAGCTTTGGATGAAAATAAAAGACCTTGTCCCGTATTATGATTTTTTATATTTTTATTTTGGGCGTGCCCTTGCCCACACTTCGCTTGCGCTTGTGTGGGCAAGGTCGGCGTGCTACGGGCTACGCTA